>JAFDER010000223.1 GCA_019310245.1 Deltaproteobacteria bacterium | reverse complement strand
CTCGCGGTCGGGGCAGGGCGAGCCGCACGTGCCGCAGTTGCGCGGGTCGCTGCTCAGGTCGACGCACGCGCCCGCGCAGGCCGTGTAGGGCGAGGCGCAGGTGACCTCGCACGCGCCCGTGACGCACACCTCGCCGTCCACGCACTCTGTCTCGCACGCGCCGCAGTTGAGCCTGTCGGTCTGCAGGTCGCGGCACACGTCCGAGCAGTTCGTGAAGCCTCCAGGGCAGGACGTGATGCACGCTCCGTCGTAGCACAGCTCGCCCGTTCCGCACCTCGCGGCGCACGAGCCGCAGTTCTCGGGATCGCGCATGAGGTCCGCGCACGCGCCCGAGCACAGCGTGAGGCCCGCCAGGCAGGAGTTGACGCACGCGCCCGACTCGCAGATCTGCCCGGAGAGGCACTCCGCGTCGCAGGCGCCGCAGTTCATGTGGTCCGTGCCCAGGTCGGCGCACGAGCCCGAGCAGTCCGTGTACGGCTCCGGGCAGGTGAACGAGCACGACCCGGTGAGGCACACCTCGCCCGCCGCGCACGCCGTGCCGCAATCGCCGCAGTTCGAGGGGTCGTTCTGCAGGTTCTTGCACACGCCCGAGCAGTTCGTGTATCCGTCCGGGCAGTCCGGGAGGCACGCGCCGCCCACGCACACGTGCCCCGCCGCGCAGCTCAGGCCGCACATGCCGCAGTTGTAGATGTCCGAATCGAGATCCCGGCACACGCCGTCGCACTGGGTCATGCCCTCGGGGCACGTCAGCACGCACACGCCCATCTCGCACACGTGTCCCGGCCCGCAGACGATCCCGACCCCGCCGCAGTTGTCCTGATCCGAGGACATGTCGATGCACCCCAGGCCCATGTCGATGTACCCTGTCGGACATCCCTCGTCCGCGCAGCCGGCCGCAGCCAGCGCCAGGACAAAAGTGATCGCCGTGATGCGTCTCATGCTTGCCATCCCTTCCCGGACGAGACCGGGTTCTAGGGAAAGCATATCCGAATCTGTGAAGGGATCAATCTAGGGATGGTAGGCAAACACGGTGACGTGCGATGCGTCGCTCGTCTGGTGGCCGAGAACGACCATGCCCGACCCGCTCCAGCTCCAGCCGCCGGTCGCACTGAAGTACCCGGGATGCGTGATCCCGATCCAGAACGGGTGGGAGACGGCCGTGAAGGGCGCCGAGGCGGAGGTGTAGCTCCCCGTGCCGAAGAGCCCGAGGTCGTTGATGAAGGTGGCCACGCTGCCGAAGGGACAGGTGACAACCACGCGCCCGCCCCGCGACAGGTGCGCCGAGACCGTGGAGATCCAGGCCGAGCCGCTGGCCGAGCACCGCTCCTGCTCCATGAACAGCAGCACGTCGTACGTGCCGAGGGCCGCCGCCGCCGCAGGCTCGTCGGCCAGAGCCATGATGTTCGTGGGTGCAAGCCCGGCGTACTCGAGCGCCGCGAGAGTGGCGTGGTACTCGCCCAGGTACGGCCCGCCGGGGCTCGTGGAGCTCGTGGAGCTCGTCATGTCGGTGCACTCCTGCACAGCGCCCACCGTGGGGCTCGAGCCCCATCCGTACGTCACGGCCCTGTACAGCAGGTCGGCCGCGGCCGCGTCCCAGGCGAAGTAGTCGTAGGGCAGGGCGTAGAAGGGCGCCCCCGTGAGCACCACGCCCCTGCACGCGCCCGACACGCAGGCCTCGTCCACCGGGCAGATCGTGCCGCACGTGCCGCAGTTGTCCGGGTCGTTCGCGAGGTCGGCGCAGGTGCCGGAGCAGTTCACGAGGCCCGTGCCGCAGGTCAGGGTGCACACGCCCGAGTCGCAGATCTCGCCCTCCACGCACTCGGTCTCGCACGTGCCGCAGTTGAGCCTGTCCGAGTTCAGGTCGCGGCACGAGCCCGAGCAGTCGGTGAATCCCCCGGGGCAAGCGGCGATGCACGTGCCTTCGTGGCACACGTCGCCCGTGCCGCACCTCGAGGCGCACGAGCCGCAGTTCTCGGGGTCACGCATGAGATCCGCGCACGCGCCCGAGCACAGCGTCAGGCCTGCCATGCACGAGTTCACGCACGCGCCCGCGTCGCAGATCTGCCCGGAGAGGCACTCCGCGTCGCAGGCGCCGCAGTTCATGTGGTCGATGCTCAGATCGGCGCACGAGCCCGAGCAGTCCGTGTACGGCTCGGGGCAGGTGAACGAGCACGACCCGGTGAGGCACACCTCGCCCGCCGCGCACGCCGTGCCGCAATCGCCGCAGTTCGAGGGGTCGTTCGTCAGGTTCTTGCACACCCCTGCGCAGTTCGTGTAGCCGTCTGGGCAGTCCGGAGCGCAGGCTCCGTCCACGCACACGTGTCCGGACGCGCAGCTCAGGCCGCACATGCCGCAGTTGTAGATGTCCGTCATCAGATGCCGGCACACGCCCTCGCACTCCGTCATCCCCTCCGGGCACGAGAGCACGCAGATGCCGTTCTCGCACACGTATCCCGGGCCGCAGGCGATGCCGACCCCCCCGCAGTTGTCCTGGTCCGACATCATGTCGATGCACCCCAGGCCCATGTCGATGTACCCTGTCGGACATCCCTCGTCGGCGCAGCCGGCCATGACCAGCACGAGACCCAGCGTCATCACCTTCTTCATCTTCACCGTCCTTGCCCGGCCTGCACATGCCGGTGCAGTAGTCAGCATAGTACAAACCGCCCGTCGATCAATCACCAACCTTGTCCGGGCGTGCGAAGTGTGAGTAGATTTCATCCCTGGATACGGGATGTTGGAAAGATCTTCCCCACGATGAGCCGCACCAGCCTCATGCGCCTCCTGGCCCATCCGCTCACCCCCCTCGCGCTGGCCGCCGCGCTCTGCACCGCCGCCTACGCGAACGCCCTGGGAGGCCAGTTCGTGTTCGACGACATCGTCCTCGTCCGCGACGCCCCCCACGTCCACGACATCACGCATTTTGGCCGGATGCTCTCGGCCATGGGCGAGAGCGAGGGCATCGGGTACAGGCCCGTGCGCACCCTGACGCACATGATCGAGTACCAGGTCTTCGGCCCGCGCGCCTGGGGCTATCACCTCACCAACGTCCTGCTGCACCTCGCGGTCTGCCTGCTCCTCTTCAGGCTCTGCCGCAGGTTCGGCCTCGGTGAGCTGGCCAGCCTCGCCTCCATGGCGATCTTCGCCCTGCACCCCGTGCATACGGAGTCCGTGGCCTACATCTCGGGCCGCAGGGATCTGCTCTACGCCCTGTTCTTCACGGCCGGCATGCTCGCCTACATCCGCGGCGTGCGCGAGAAGAGCCGCCTCCTCGTCTTCGCCGCGCTTCCCCTCTACGTCCTGGGCGTCTTCTCCAAGGAGCAGGCCGTCACCCTGCCCGTCGTGCTCTACCTCTGGGACGTCCTCGTGCACCGTCGCCGGGAGGCCTGGCCCGTCCGGCTCTGGCGCCCGTTCCAGCACCAGCCCGTGTTCTGGGCGATCATCTGGGCCGGCGCACTCGCGTTCTTCCTCTACAGGGGCGTCCTCCTGCCGCGCACCTCCCAGCCCGACTGGTGGGGAGGCAGCCCCGCCGTCAACTTCGCCACCGCGCTCGCCGTGCACGCGCGCTACCTGCTCGTCCAGATCTGGCCCGTGGATCTCCTGGCCGACTACTCGGCCCATGCCTTCCCCCTCGCGCAGGGCTTTCTCGACAGGCGCACCGTCCTCGGTATCCTGCTCCTGCTGGCCAGCCTCGCCATCGCCGTCGCCTCCACCAGGCGCGCTCCGCTCCTCAGCCTCGCCATCATCTCCTACTGGGTCCTGCTCCTGCCCGTCTCCCACATCATCCCCCACCACGAGCTTGCCGCCGAGCACCACCTCTACCTGCCATCCGCCAGCCTTTGCCTCATCGCGGGCGCCGGCCTCGCGGCCCTGGCGAAGCGTCGCCGCATCGTCGGGTGGGGGCTCCTCGTCCTTCTCCTGCCTCTCCTGCTCGGACTGACCATCTCCCGCAACCGCGTCTGGCGCTCAGAGGAGTCGCTCTGGGCCGACACCGTGCGGAAGGCTCCCCGCTGCGCCCGTGCCCTGTTCAACCTCGCCATCGTGCACATCAAGCGTGACGACCTGGACTCCGGAGAGGATCTCCTGCGCCGGAGCCTGATCGAGAAGGACTTTCCCAGGGGCCGCGCCTACCTCGCAAACGTGCTCACCCGAAAGGGCCGCTACGCGCAGGCCCACGACATGCTCTCGAACGCCATCCAGGCCGACCCCGACGACCTCTACGTCGTCAAGTACCACTGCCAGAACCTCATCCACCTCGGCCTCTCACCCGAGGCCCTCCCGCTCCTCGAGAAGGCCGTCACCACCTGGCCCCGGGACGCGGACATGCACTTCATGCTCTCCGGCACCTACCTCGCCCTGGGCCGGCCCGGGGAGGCCCTCTCCGAGAGCCTGACCGTGCTGTCCCTGCGACCCGATGACGAGCGCACCCGCAAGATCGCCGTGCTCATCGCGGGCAAGCTCGGAAAGGCCGATCTCGCCCGGAAGCTCGAGGCCGGATGGTCACCCGACAGGTGAGGCTATCGTGGCTAACACTGTGATATCATTAGGGTGATACAAACTCCCTCCTGAGCCGTTCTTCAAGCAGACGGGAGAGCATCATGAACGCCATGAAGGTCATCGGAAGCGCCGCCATCTACCTCATCCTGCTCGGTTGCACGGGCCCTGCGACCTCTGCGCCCGAGGCCCTGGAGACCGCCCGGGCCCACCTCAGCACCCTGAACGTTCCCCACGAGGATCGCTCGTCCACCGTCTCCCTCGATGGCGACGTCTACACGGTCGTCTTGCACCTGCCCGAGGGCTGGCTGGGCGGCGACTTCATCGTGAGGGTCTCTGCCGAGGACGGAAGCGTCCTGGGCACGGAGCTGTGGCGCTAATCCAGGATGCAGCGCACGCTCAGGCCGAGCGAGTGGTAGAAAGCGAACGTGCTCATGTCGCTGGCGCCGATCTCCCAGAGTGGCGAGTTCTCCGAGTCGGAGTGGTCGCTCACCCAGAAGTAGGCCATGAAAGCGGAGCTCATGGCGCTTGGCCTGAACGTCCCGGACATCGTGCACCTGTACCCCGTCAGGAGCGCCTCGAAGCCCGAGTCGCCGCCCACCTGCAGCCTCGAGACCGCAGCGCTCGTGCCGCCCAGGTGCGTGACCATCGCGTTGAACTCGGCCTGTGACGGGATGTGCCAGCCCGCGGGGCAGATGCCCTGCACCGGCGCGGTCGGCCAGCCGGTGTACGTGTCCATGGCCTCGCGCCACTCGTAGAACCCCCCGCGCCTCATGAGACCGTCCGCCCCGTTGCACCAGGCCACGTCGTTTTCCCAGCAGTACCTCTCGATCGTCCCGTCGTCGCTCATCTGGCTCCCGGCCGCCGTGCTCCGTGTCAAGGTCCCGATGTTCAGGTTCTCCTGCATCCAGCACTGGGTGCCGATGAGCACCGTCTGGTACGTCCATCCGTCGCGTGAGTCCGTGAGCACGTCCCCGCACGTGAAGCCGGGGCTGTCGGTCGTCGTGTCCTCGACCGGATCCTCCACCGGGTCCTCGACCACATCCGGATCCTCGGTCACATCGGGGGCGGGGTCATCTGCCGCATCGGCAGTGGTTTCCTCCGCCACGTCGACGACGCCGTCCGGCTCCGCATCCGCGGTCGCGTCCTCGTCTCCACCGCCGCCTCCGCAGCCGAGCGCGAAGACCATGATGAAAACGGGTATACAGGCTCCTCTCGTCATCGTGCCACCTCCAGGATGATGATTTACCCCAGACTATACGTTCAGAACGCTCTCCCGGCCATTCAATGCCGTCCTCACGACGAACGTTCTGCCTGACCACTTGCAGCTCCACGCAGCCCCGGTCTATCGTGACTCCAG
>JAFDER010000222.1:5882-10216 GCA_019310245.1 Deltaproteobacteria bacterium | reverse complement strand
GCCCCGAGCCGGGCCGCAGGGCGATGTTCGATCCGATGGCCGCCGTGTGGTACCCCGCCTCCCTCATGAAGTCTGCGAGCGTGGGCAGCGCCTCGTGGATGCTCGTCCTCTTCTCCCACGTGCCGTGAACGTCCGTCGAGAGCCCTGTCATGATGGAGACCATCGAGGGCAGCGTCCAGGCCGCCGTGCTGCGGGCCTGCGTGAACACGATCGAGTCGGCGGCGAGCCGGTCGATGTTGGGCGTCGGTCCGGCCTTCGGGTCCATGAACGAGGCAGCATCGGCGCGCATCGTGTCGAGGACGATGATGATGACGTGCCGCGCTCCCAGGCCCTGGTCCGGCCGGAAATCCACCTTGTCACCGAGGGTGCTCGTGCGTCTGCACGAGAGTGAACACAGGAGCACGGTCGCGAGCACGATCACGGAGAGGATCTCGATGCTCCTGAGGGCGCTCCTCGATGGGCGGCGGCGCATCACCATGGAACGCTACACAAAATGCGTTTCGGAATCCAGCAGGGCAGCGGGGAGAGGCTGCCCCTCGACAAGCTCGGGGACACGGAAAAGAAGCTCGGGGATACGGGAAATCGGGGACACGGAAGCGGGGGAGGTCAGGAGCGAGCCGCCGAGCCTCTCAACAGCCACAACCAGGCCGGTGTGAATCCCACGCTTCCGGAAGCAACCTTCACGCTCGAATGATCGGTCAGGGTGACGACGGTGGCCTTGCTCAATCCCTGCTCTAACATGGCCTCTTGCACCGCATCGAGCTCTCGCTTTCGCGTGGCGGGATCCGAGGGGTCCGCACAGCCCTGCACGAGCTCGCGTTCTCCCGAAGGGTCGGTGACGATGAAGTCGATCTCCCGCCCGCTCCAGGCCCTGAAGGAGCAGTCTCTCGTCCGTGCTCGGAGGCGAGCCGCCCGAGCTCGCCGGCCAGGTACAGAGGCACTGACAGGAGCTCGTAGCGCGCCCGGTTTCCCTTCGAGGTCAGGAGGTCCACCTCGACGGGCACGACGCGCCCTCCTTGCTGGATCAGGTAGTCGATCGATCCGGACGAGATCCTGCAACTCTCGCCGGGAACCCAGGACCAACCCGAGCACCGCCGAAGCAAGCCCCGTGTCGATGAACAGGACCTTGAATGTCGCCTCGTTCTCCTCGGCCGCCAGGGGCACTCCGCGTCCACCCGAATGGGAGACCTTGACCTCTCGTCGAATACACCCGCGGTCTGGGGGGTACGCTCGAAGTTGATCTCGACGAGATCCGTCCGGACCCGTCTTGCGAGCCCTCGGACGATCCAGGTCTTTTGCCCATCAACCCTGACTAATCAACATGATACGTGCATAATGGACGGTTCTTTTGGGCGTTGAATGTTGATAATGCATGGTTGTTGGCGTCGGGCCGAACATCTCGTGAGGTCTCGCCGGTTTGACACGTATTTGCGCGCCGCGTAGAGTATTGCCATGCACCGACGGACGGTACGCAGGGCCGTGGACGAGTTCGCGGAGCGCGTCGCGGATCGCATTCCGGACAGGCTCGTCGAGATCGTCCTGTACGGCTCCTGGGCCCGGGGCACGGCCCGTCCGGATTCGGACGTGGACCTGCTCGTCGTCGTGGAGAGCCGGGATGCGCGGATCACCGATCTGATACAGGGCGCCGCGCTCGACGTGGACCTGGAGCACATGACGTTTCTCTCGGTCAAGGTGTGCCCGGTATCGAAGATGGACGAGATGCGCCGCCTGGGCGACCCGTTTCTAGCGGCCGTCCAGACGGAGGGGAGGACCGTTTGGACCCGCACATCGAGGGCCGCGTCCGAAACCGCATAGCGCGTGCGCGGGCGAAGCTGGCGACGGCAGGCAGGCTCCTGGAGTCGGGGGACCTCGACGACGCGATCTCGCGCGCGTACTACGGCGCCTTCCATGCGGCGAACGCCCTCCTTCTGACCGTCGGCCTGACGCCGAGATCCCACCAGGCCACGCTGTCGCTCTTCGGACTGCACTTCGTCAAGTCGGGCCAGATGGATCCCGAGCACGCACGCGCGCTGAGGGCGATCAAGGAAGATCGCGAGAACGGCGACTACGCGGAAGTGGTGTTCTTCGGATCCGACGAGGCCTCTTCCCGCGTCGACGATGCCCGGCGCTTCGTGGAGGCGGCCGTCGAGCTCCTCGAACGGGAGCACGCGCTCGAGCAGCTCTGAGCCGCGACCGACGGTGACTCGATCAGGGGCAGCGGGAGGGGCTCAGTGAAGTGGGAGCTGGCGGGCCGTCTTGATCCACTCGTTCACGGTGCGCCAGGCCGTGGCCATCACGCGGGCCAACCGAAACAGCATCAAGGACCACCTCGGCAAGCTCGTGGGGGCAGGACGGCTGGTCAGGCGAGGCCGAGGCCGAGGAACCTGGTACGAAGGTTAGATCTCGATCAGCGCGAAGAAGATCTCCATCGAGCCGTGCCGGGCATCTCGTCGGTGCATCTGCCATGCACGTTCGAGATCCCCACGGGTCTCGACCATGAAGAATCCCGGGTACTCTCCCTCCACCAGATGCAGGTACCAGCGCAGTGCAAAGGCATCGGGAACATCCAGCATCATGATGTAGGGCGGGTCCAGCCGCTCCCACGGACGTGCGGCCGGGGAGGGAGGCCAGGCAGCGCCTCGATGCGATCGTCGAGCTCGAGCTCGAGAGCGAGGAGGACGTCCCGCTCGTCGAGGACTTCCCCCTGCACCCCGAGGAGGAGACGCCTGAGTTTCTGCACCTCGCCGCCACGCTGCAGTTGCGCATGATCCGGGCGGTCGAGCACTGGAACGGCAACACACGCCTGACGCTGGCGCGGCTCATCGTGCGCGCGTTCGAGCCGGAGGGCGGCCAGCGAGGCGGACGGTGATCGGCGGGCAAGGGGCAATTACTCGTCATGCTCACGCGCTATCATCGTGCACGGTACCAGGGAACGAGGGTCGTCAGCCCGTGGGGGGCTTGATGCGGATGGCCAGCGTGCCGTCCGGGGCCTGGTAGGCCTCGACACTGTCGGCGGCGATGAGGCGGTCGAGCACGTCCCTGCGCTTCTGCTCGTCGGGGTCCAGCGAGGGGGACTCCCACCGGGTCAGGAAGTAGCTGTGGCCCACGTACCCGCCCTCGAAGTGGATCTGGGCGCGGCGCAGCTCGGCGATGAAGTCACTCTCGTCCGAGCGGGAGGGGGCGGGAGCGAGGGGCTCGAGGGCGAACGTCTCCAGGCCCTCGGTCAGCTCGATGTGGTCGAAGGCGGCGCGGCGCAGGTGCTGCGACAGGTTGGCGAGGCCCCATGTGGCGACGAACACCTTCTTGCCCATGGCGCGCACGCCCTCGACGGCCGGGCACATGTCCGCGTCGCCGGAAGCGAGCACGCAGATGTCGAAACCGTCCTGGTGGGCGAGGCCGAGCATGTCAGCGACGATGGAGGTGTCCACCTCCTTCTCCTGCGTGAAGTGGACCTCGGCCCCGCAGGCCGAGCACGTGCGGGAGCGCGGCTTGCGCGGCAGGCGCCTGACGAAGAACCCCGGCACGGACTCGAGCTGGTCGAGGAAGCGATCGAGGCCCTCGTGCGACGGATCGTCGTCGGGCTCGACGCCCGTGTAGTAGTAGGCGCCCCAGAGGTCGTCACCGCCCACGCGCTCGACGAGCCAGCCCGCCAGCTTGCCGAAGTCGACCTTGCGCCGGGCCGTACAGTCGGCCCAGCTGGAGAAGAAGTTCGCGCCATCGAAGAAGATCACGACCCGCATCGGGAAGGATTCAAGCACATCGGGTTGCGGCTGAGAAGATGCAATCCGAAAGCGGTACAGAAATCGTCAATCCGCCGGGCCCGGACTGAAGGGGGGTTCCACGCCGGCGCGCGCCGATGTATCATGATGCGCAGGAGTGGCATCCGTGAACTGCAGTTCGGTGCATGGCTAGGCTGCGGCGAGGCGAGCTCCCCGCGCCGGGGGCGTGGAGCGGATGGTGCGAGACGATCCGGTCCCGGGGCCTGCAGGGCGAGTCGATAGGCGGGATCGCGTCGCGGCTGGGGCTCGCGTGGCCGGGCAGCCGGTCGGCGGAGCCGGTGTCCGCGTTCCTCGTGCCGCGGCCGGAGCTCATCGCGTCCCTGCGAGCGGTCGGGCCCAAGAAGACCCTCGTCATCGTGTCCTGCATCCGCCAGCTCGCGGAGACGGATCCGGGCGATGTGCGGACGCCGCCCGAGGTTCTCGCCTCACTGACGGACCATCTGCGAGAGCGGCAGCGCGACGTCCTGCACCGCCGCTTCGGGATCGGATCCGGCGACAGGTGCACGCTCGAGGTCATCGGGAGAGCCTACGGCCTGACGAGGGAGAGGATCCGCT
>JAFDER010000222.1:0-5869 GCA_019310245.1 Deltaproteobacteria bacterium | reverse complement strand
GCTTGATCGAGCGGGATGCGATGGAGGGGAGCGTGCGGCACATCGGCGCGGCGCCGCTGCGGGACGCTCTGGAGCATTACAACCGCAGCATCTGGGAGATCGTCTCCGAGCCGCCGGGCGTCCTGCACCGTGAGGCGCTCCGCCCGAGGCTCCGGCTGCTCCCCGGCCGGTACGCGCTCCTGGCTGCGCTGGTGCACGGGAGCGTGGGAGCCTGGCTGGACTCGAGCTGCCACGAGCACGCTCACACGTGGTTCCGCACGGGCCGCGATCCCGTGCAGGTCGTCGAGTCCATCGGGCGGGTGGAGAGGCGGCTGGGCGAGACCGGGCTGCCGCTGCCTCTGCATGTCCTTGCGTGCGCCGTCCGCATGGACCCGGACCTGGCGGCTCTGTGCGTCGCCCTGAGCGAGCGCTTCGTGCTCCACCGGGGGTACGTGTGCCGGCGGCGCGCCCCCTCGCCTCGAGGGGCCGTACCGACCGTTCCGACCATGCGCATCCGGCGCGCGATCGGCCTGCACGGCGTCCTGTCGTGCCATCGCGAGGTCGGCCCGATGACGGCGCGGGCCCTCATCGAGGAGTACGGCGAGATCCGGCCGCGCGACTCGTTCGGGCACGGGGAGCTTCGCCACGTGCTGGAGACCAATCCCCAGCTCTTCCTGCGCATGGGCCGGTACGGGTGGTACCCGCTGCACGGCGCGGCGGACCCCGGGCCGCCCAGCACAGGAGAGGACGACGGGCCGGACCGCGCGCCGCCGGACGGGCGCGTCACCATCCGGTCGATGCTCGTGGACATACTGGCCGAGACGGGTGTGCTGCGCTTCATCGAGCTGCGGGAGATCTTCAGGAGGCGCTCGAAGGGGGTGTTCCGGACGCGCGACGGCATATCCTCGGTCCTGAGGACGAACGGCGAGTTCACGCGCGTGGCCCCCGGGTGCTACGATCTGACGGAGCGGGCAGACCTCTACGACCCCGTGACGGAGTGCTCGGACGCGCTGATGAGCGAGAACGCGTGCGCCACGTACACGGTCTGCCGTCATGCGGGCGAGCCCGTGGGCAGCTTCGCGCTGTGGACGCCCGGGCAGGAGCGCGCCTGGTGCCGGTGGGCGCGGCGCAACGCGTCGGCACGCGTCTTCGAGTCGCTGCTTGCGGTCGTCTCGCCCGAGCTCTGGGACGTCGGTCCCTCCGAGAAGCGCACGTGGACGCGCCTGTGCCGGCGCAGGGCCCGCTACCGCCTGCAGTCGCAGTTCCGGTGCGACCTCGCTGCGCGGCTGCCCGCCGCAGGGGTGCTGGCCGTCGCGGCCGCCTTCGGCCGGCACGTCGACGCCCTGAGCTGGGTCCGGATCAACATGCTCACGGGCAGGCGCGTGACGGACGACTCCGCGTCCCGCGTGCTCGCGCTCCTTGTGGCCCTGGGAGCCGTCCGTGCGGCCCGTCACTGGCAGCGGCCCCACCGCACCGACCGCGGGCGGTGCGGCGCCATCCTCGAGTCGCTCGAGCCCGCCTTCTTCTCGGCGGCGCGGCCGGGCTGGGACGCGGCGTGCTTCGCCGATCTGCTCGCGCGGGCCCGCGAGGGCGTTGCACGCGTCGAGACAGGCTGGGTGGGGCGGGACGAGCTTGTCCGCCTGCTCGCGGCGCCCCGGGCGGACTGACCCGGAGCTCGGGCGTGCACGGGCCGATCGCACCATTGTCGACGTGGCGCCTTATCCGATGTCGTTGACAATCAGTGGAACCGTCGCGTGTTATCCATACAATACGCGAAACAGGCGAGGGTCGGCTGCAACGAATGGATGGGACTGTCAGGAGTCGAGCAGCGCAAGGAGCTCCGCGATCTCCCAGGGCCGGCGGAACATCACCGGCGTGTCACCGACGCGGGTGTCGTGACGCAGGGAGCGGTTGATCACGCCGAGGCAGACGGGTTCGTACGCGCTGACGAACGAGCGCGCGGCGCGCCCGATCCTGGGAGCCCGCATGGCGCCGGCCTTGGCCTCCAGGCACAGGAGCTTGCGGTCGCGGCGCACCACGAAGTCCACCTCGGCGCCGCTCTTGGCCCGCCAGAACAGGATCTCGTCGAGCAGCCCCAGGTGCTTGAGGACCTCCGAGAACAGGGTGCACTCCCACAGGGCGCCACGATCTGGCCGGGTTGCAAGCGGCACGAACCCGGCGAACAGCGCGTTGCGAAGGCCGGGGTCCACGAAGAAGACCTTGGGCGTGCTCGTGATCTCCGCCCGCCTGCCGCCCGCGAACGGCGCGAGCATGTGAAGCACGTGCGCCTGCTCGGCGATGTCCATGTAGCGTGCCGCCGTGTTCCTCGAGACACCCGCCAGGCTCGCCCACGAGCTGAGGTTGACCAGGTTCGAGGTGTCCGCGCTCGCCAGCTCGAGCAGCTTGCGGAACGCGGAGGGCCGCTCGATCGTGTTGAGGTCCGAGGCGTCCCTGAGGACGAATGCCTCCACCAGGTAGTAGAGGAGCCTGTGCGGCTCGTCGCTTGTCCATGGCTCCGGGTAGCCGCCCTGGACCTGCAGCCTGTCCCACATCTCGAGGAGCCTTACCTGCCTCAGTGCGGCAGGCAGGCCCGCATCCAGCTCGGCGCTCACCTCGCCGAGGCCGAGGGGCAGCAGGCGCGTGCGCCTCGCCCGTCCGGCCAGGGACTCGCGCGTCCTGCCCCCGAGCTGGAACGACGAGCTGCCCGTGACGATGATGCGCCTCGTGCGGTCGATGTCCACGAGACCCTTGATGAACAGGGGTGCGTCGTCGAGGTGCTGGACCTCCTCGAGCAGGATGATCGTGTCATGGGCGAGCACGGGTGCCAGCTCGGACACGGCCCGGGCCGGCGAGCGGCACAGCTCGCGTATGCGCGGCTCCTCGGCCTGCAGGATCAGCACCGGGTCGGGAAGATGGCTCAGGCTCTCGAGTATCCACGTGGACTTGCCGGCCTGGCGGGGGCCCACCACCATCTCGGCACGACCGGGCTCGAGCACGAGCCGTGCCGTCCGGGGTATGTAGCGACCGGGCAGCCTGGCGCGCAGGAGCTCCTTCTGCGCCCCGGGCTCCTCGAGCCAGGGGTTGTGGATGCGCAGAGTCGTGAGAAGCGCTTCGTCCATGATGTCATGCATCCTGACAATAAACCCTACCAGATATCATTATGCCTGACAACTGGTAGCGTTCGTGCGGGCAAGGGGCCGTTTTCGGTGAGGTCAGGCTCGGGGAGTGAGCGAGCGCGCGAGGGCCGTCGGGAACGTTTGGGGTGCGAAAAGAGGCATGAACGGATATCGTTCATTGACAGTGGCATACAGTTCGATTAACATGAAGTCATTGACATCGAACGACATCGGAGCATCCCATGACCCAGATCACTGCACGACTTCCCGCTGCTCTCGTCGAATCGCTCGACGAGGCCGCCAGGGAGCTGAGGAAATCTCGCGCCGAGGTGGTTCGCGCGGCCGTCGAGCTGTACCTGGCCGAGTACGAGGATCTCGCCGTGGCCGTCTCCCGGCTCCGTGATCCGTCCGACCCTGTTTTGGACTGGGAAGAGGTGCGCCGTGATCTACTCGCTGAAGATCAAGGGTAGCGCGGCGAAGGAGATCCGGCGACTATCGCCCGAGGATCGGTCACGTGTCGTCGCTGCCATTGACGGTCTCAAAGAGCAGCCCCACCTTGGCACCCTGCTCAAAGGGCAGCTCACGGGGCTTCGGAGGCTCCGCGTGGGATGCTACCGCGTCATCTACGAGGTGCAGGACGATGTGCTCGTGGTACTGGTCCTGCGAGTGGGACATCGTCGCGATGTCTATCGATAGCACCTGCGCTCGATCGCTTACGGGTCCAGGGCAGCGGGAGAGATGCTCAGATGAGGGTGAGATCGGCCTCGGTCACGGCGGGTGAGGATGAGGCGGGGCTGTAGAGGGCGGACGAGACGTTGCGCTCCATGCCGTTGAGGCGGATGCGGCCGCCGGAGGCGCCGCCGCCGCCGCCGTTGTAGAGGGTGGGGTTGGAGTTGCAGGGCTCGGCGTTGGAGCCGTTGCCGGTGGAGCCGTTACCGTCACCACCGTCGCAGGAGTAGTCGGAGACGGCCGTGCCGCCCAGGGCGGGGGTGGTCGAGGCGATGAGGCCGCTCTGGCCGTAGATGACCTCGGGCTCGCCGGCGCCGCCGCCCGCGGCTCCGCCTCCGCCGTTGGCTGTGACGGCGCCGAGGATGACGAGGCGCGGGGCCTCGAGCAGGATGCCTCCGCCGGAGCCTCCACCGCCGCCGCCTTCAGCGGCGTAGCCAGCGGAGTAGCCGCCGCAGCCCGAGGCGGTGACCCAGCCCGTGGCCGAGACGGTGAGTGTGCCACCGGAGACGATCTGGGTGGCTCCGCCCGAGGGGCCGCCCCAGCGACCGCCGGAGGTGCCTCCGCCGTCTCCGCCGCCGGAGCCGGCCTGCAGGGGGATGAGCTCGGGGTTGCCGTTGGGGGAGCCGCCGAGGCCGACGAGGTCCGTGGTGTAGCCGCCGCCGTTGCCGGCCGTACCCCCGAAGGCCCCGCCTCCTCCGCCGCCGTCGCGGTAGCAGTCTCCGACAAAGACGCTGGAGCCGGCGGTGCCGGCGCCGGGGCCCTCGTTGGAGTTGGAGGCGCCGCCGTACCAGATGGTGCAGCCGTTGTAGATGCCGCCGTCGATGGTGGCGTCTTCCTCGGAGAGAATGACGATGGCCCGCTCACCCGTGGGGTAGACGATGTAGTTGCCCGGGAGAGTGAAGCGCTGGAAGGAGAAGACGCCCATGTCGGGGGCTCCGGTCTGGGCGATGACGGTGAAGTGGATGCCCGAGCCCGGGTGGATGCCCGTGATGTCCGCGGGGCGGACGTTGCGGATGACCACATCGGGGTCGTAGTAGAGGGTGATGTCGATCTGGCCGGTGTCGGTGTCTATCTCGAGCCAGTAGTCCTGGTCCGTGGGCCAGGCGGGGTCGGTGGGGGTCTCGCCGGCGGACAGGAGCGAGCCGTCGGGGATGTTCGAGATGTCCCAGACGCGGCAGTGGGGCGTGGGATCCGGGCCGCAGCCAAAGGTGCAGGGGGTCGGGTAATAGCCCGTGCCGGACGAGTTGCAGGTCTCGAGGGCCGAGTGGTCGAGCGAGCAGCGGGTCGTGCCCGGAGTGCAGGACTCGGGGATGTCGGCCGGCGTGTCGATGACGGCGTCCGGGGGGCCGTCGGGCACGATCCCGTCGGGCGTGCCGTCGGGCGTGGTGTCCAGGCCCGTGTCCCCGGCGGAGTCGGCGCCCGGATCGTCGGATGCGTCCCCCTCGAACTTCGGCACTCCACCGCAGCCCCAGGCAACGGCGATGGCGATGGTGATGAGTGCGAGCTTCCTCATTGTGGACCTCCCCAGATTGAGTGGCTCACGAAACATAGCACGGAATCGGTGGTTTTTCCCCGGTGTGATTGCGCCCGGGTGGGATCCGGCCTATTTGGTAAGGGGATGAAGTGGAGAGCCATTATCGTCGTGTGTGTGGTCCTGAATGCGGCCTGCGTGGCCCATTTCCAGGACTACCAGCCCGTGCGGGTGCCCGGCATCAACAAGATGGACGTGGAGATAGAGGGCGGGGCGAAGGAGTTCGTGAGGCTCTTGAGGCAGACGGGCGTCTCGAACATGACGATCGCGAGGGGGCTCACGGCGGACGGGGATAAGGTGGTCGAGGTGGTGATGGCCGACTACCTGAAGCACCTGTACATCTTCGTGGGGGGTGAGTTCGCGCTGAAGGCGAAGGTGCCGTTCGATGCCGGCAAGGGGCCGGTGCACCCGACCGTGAAGGTCGTCCGGGCGGGGGACAGGACGGCGGTGGTCCTGGTGGCTGACGTGATGCACATCGGGGGCAAGGAGGCGGGGCTGCTGGTCATCTTCGAGG
>JAFDER010000221.1 GCA_019310245.1 Deltaproteobacteria bacterium | reverse complement strand
CTCTGCGAGGGTGACTCCGTGTGCGCGCCCGAGGGGCTGTATCCGGGGCCGTGCGTGGAGGAGCACCGTGCCGGTCTGGACGATGCGCTGCGGCAGCGCTCGGTCTACACCTGGGACGACCGGTGCCTGCTGGTGCGTGCCGAGCACGACTTCGACGGCGACGGGCTCGTGGACCTCTCCATGTCCTACACCCATGACGAGCGGCGCCTGCTCATCCGCGAGTCGAGGGTCCACGACCCGGACGGGACCGAGGTCTGGACGTACAGCTACGACGAGTCCGGCAACCAGGTCCTCGTGCAGTGGGACCGCGAAGACGACGGCGTGATCGACTACCGGGTCGAGTACGACAGAAACGAGAGGGGCGATGTTCTCGAGGAGCGGGCGTACACCGGCGACGATCTCTCCGGCTGGACCGTCACCACGTATGATGGCGAGGGCGGGGTGGTGACGGTCGAGGAGCACCAGCACTTCTGCATCGACTGGACGGTCTTCACGGGCGAGACCGTCTCCCGGCGCACGACGTACACGAACGACGGCGCGGGCCGCGTGACGGTCGAGGTGGACGGCGTGGAGTGCCTGATCGCCGACGGCGTGATTGACGTGAGGACCGAGCGCATCTTCGACGAGAGCGGGAACCTGATGGTCAACAACGTCGATGGCACCGCCGTGACCCCCGGCCCGCCGGACGGCCTGCTGGATGCCTGCACGAGGTACTCGTACGACGAGCACGGCTGGCTCGTGAGGATCGAATGGGACGGTGGTGGGGGGCTTCCCAGCGGTGGGCACGCGCTGTGTGACGGCTCTGTCGATTCCATCTCGGTCCGTGTCCATGACGACGAGGGCCGCGAGGTGCGCATCGAGAACGACACCGACGCCGACGGAGTGGCCGATGAGGTGCTTTCCTACGAGTACGATCCGTGCGGCAACCGCACCGAGTGGTCCTCTTGGAGGGAGTCGGAGGACCGCACCGTCTGGACCCACACCTTCGGCTACGACTGCTGGGAGTGAGCGTTCGCCGGCCGTCCGGGACGATTCCCTGTCGTCGTGAGGCGGCTGCACTGCGGATTGTGGACGGCTGCCGCGTTTCGGCTATAGTCCTTAACTGGAGGTCGGACATGGACAGGATTCCTGCTGCTCTCGCCATTGCGCTTGCGGGTCTTTTCCTCGTCTCCGGATGCGGAGGGGCAGACGGCGTGACGGGCGACGCTTCCACCGACGATGCCGGGTCCAGCGATTCCGTGGACAGCGTGGACGTGCCTTTCGAGCCGCCCGTGGACGTGCCGGCCGATGCGAGCCCGGACGGCGCCGAAGATCCTGTCGCTGAACCCGCCCCCGACGGGCTGACCGAATGCGAGGAGGCCGGCGGCTACTGCACCGAGTATGCCGTGATACCTGACCCGTGCGTCACGTGCGACAGCTCCGGCGAGATGGACTACAGGCCCGCCCATGGTCCACACGGTGCCATGGGGTGCACGGTGGATGGCGTGGGAGGCAGCCCCTGGTGCTGCCTGCCCGACACGGCGACCTCGCTCACGGACTGCGATACTGCGGGCGGCGAGTGCTACCCGTATGCAGACCCGGAGCCGTGTCCGCCCGGCTGGGAGATGATCTGGTCGAGCTGCGGTGCGGACGGCATCGTCTGCTGCGCGCCCTTCTCGACGAACTGCGACTGATACAGGACACTCTGCAGTGCCGTTGCTGGCTGCAGGGATGACATGAACCGGAGACTCCAGGACATCTGCCTCGTTGCCGTGTCGGCGGCGTTTCTCTTCTGCTCGGGCGGCCCGGGTGGCACCGACGCGGGTGAGGATGGTACGGCCGATCCGGCCGGTGACTGGTCGGATGCACCCGACATCGGGATCGAGCCGCCGGAAATGCCGGAGCCCGTCAGCCTCGGACCCTGCCCGATCGGCTGGCGCGATGCCACGGGCGAGGGCACGGATCCCGACACCTGCGAGCCCTGGCCCGTGACCGGGCCGGAGGACTGCGGACCGGGAGAGGCGCACTTTCCGGGCGATCCGGGCTGCACACGCCTCGGCCCCGCATGCCCCTCGGTGGACTGGGCCGACGATCTGCCGACGGGAGGCGACATCGTGTACGTGCGCGCGGGCGAGGCGCCGGGCGGCGACGGGACCAGCGGCTCGCCCTGCGGGACCATTGCTGACGGCCTGACCACCGCTGCCGGCCGTTCCGGAGTGATCGTCGCGCTGAGTACGGGAACGTACGACGAGTTGGTCGCCCTGAGAGGCGACGTCACGCTGTGGGGCGCTTGCGCCTCCGGGACCATCCTGACCTCCTCCACGCCGTCCACCACGGCCGGGGTCGTCCTGTCCTCGGGACACGGTCCGGCACTGCGCAACCTGACCATCACCGGTGCCAGGCCCGGCGTCTGGGTCTACGGATCAGGCAGGGACATCGACCTCGAGAACGTGGTCATCGAGCGGACGACAGGCACGGGCGTGTTCCTCGCGGCGGGCGGCGGCGCGACGGGCCGCCGCGTCGTTGTGCGTGACACCCTCCATGGCGGCAACGACGACTTCGACGGCACCGGTATCCAGCTCATCACGGATGGCACCCTGGAGCTCGAGTACGGCTCCATCGCGTTCAATCGAGGCGCGGGCCTGCACGTGGAGGGCTCAGAGGCGACCCTGAGCTTCGTCGCGATCAGGGACACGAGGACCAGGGACGGCAGCGGCAGGATGGGCCTGGGGATCGAGGCAGGCGTGAGCAGCACCCTGACCGCGAACGCCGTCGTGGTGGAGCGGAGCCACACCCTGGGTGTTCTCCTCGATGACAGCCACGCCGTGCTCCAGGACGTGATCGTCAGGGACACGCTCCCCCAGGCGTCGGATGGGCAGTACGGCGGCGGGATCGAGGTGCTCGAAGGCTCCACCCTCGAGCTGGTGAGGGGACTCGTCTCTGGCAACAGGGCACGCGGGATCCTTGTCCTGCGCTCGCAGGCCACGATGCACGACGTCGTCATGAGCGACCATCTTCCGATAGAGACCACCGGCATGGCCGGCAACGGCCTCGACGTCCAGCAGGCCTCGCGGGTCTGGCTGACCCGAGGGTACCTCGCCCGAAACCAGACCGTGGCGATCGTGGCCGGCTACTCGGACTCCACGCTGTCTCTGCAGGACGTGACCATCGTCGACACCCAGCCCCGCACGAGCGACCAGATCCTGGGAGGAGGCATCCAGGTCTCGGACGGGATACATGTCACCGCCCTGCGCATCCTGCTCGAGGGCAACCACGCGGCGGGCATCGTCGCGGGCCACGAGGGCACGCTGCTCCAGCTGACCGACGTTACCGTGCGCGACACCCTGTCACAGATCTCGGACGGCAAGGGTGGGCGGGGGCTGAGCGCGGAGTCGGGATGTCGCGTGGAGGTCGTGCGTGGTGCGTTCGTGGGCAACAGGGAGGTCGGGATCGTGGCCATACACCCCGGGACTACCCTGGTGATGTCCCACGTCCTCATCCGGGACACGCAGGAGCGTGCCTGTGCGGTCGACACCTGCGCCGGCTTCGGGGCGGGCACCGGCATCATCTCGTGCGGCGGTGCCCACGTGGACCTGGAGCTGTTCGAGATCTCGCACAGCGTCATGTGCGGCCTGCAGCTCGCGACCTGCGTGCTGGACGAGGGAGGCACGGCGGATCTCAGCCAGGGGATCGTTTCCGGAAACGCGGTCGGGGCGAACGTGCAGACCGAGGGATTCGACGTGGAGCGGCTCATGGACGGCGTTTCCTACTTCGACAACGACCGCGACCTCGACATGGACAGCCTCCCGGTCCCGGACGTGGGCGCCTGGCTGTAGCTCAGGTCCTGAGCTTGTCGAAGGGCAACCCGTTCTTGACAGCGTTTTCCCAATCAGGTGAGCCTGCCCCGGTCTGGTGGACACCTACATCCGTTGCCCCTACATAATTTTGTGGCCTGCGTGAAGGATCCGTCCGCTGCAATGATAAGTGCCATTGTTGCATGTGCACAAATTGCGATAACTGCGTTTTAAATGGAAAAAGGAAAAGGTGACCGCATGGTGCCGCTGATTCGTACGTGTCTGGCGACCAGCTTGGCTCTCTTTGTTTCGCTCGGGTGTTCCACGCACTTCAAGCCCGGGGACGGTGATGATGACGGGGATGCGATTGAGGTCATCGAGGATACGGCGGAAGAGACGCCTCCGGATGTCGTGGAAGAGAGCCCATCTGATCCATCGAGCGAGGTTGTGGTCACGGGGTGCACCGAGGATGGCGACTGCGATGATGAGGTGGGATGCACCGTCGATACGTGTAACACGACGGACGGCACCTGCAGCCACGCTCCCGATGATGCGAGCTGCGATGATGGGGCACATTGCAACGGCGTCGAGACGTGCGACGTGGATTCCGACTGCCAGTCTGGCACGGCGCCCGCGCTGGATGACGGGGTCGACTGCACGACGGACGCGTGTGACGAGGATGCCGACACGGTCACGCACACGGCCGATGATACGGCCTGCGACGACGGCAATGACTGGGCGGCATGAATTGACATGTGACCTGACATGTGTCAGGTTATATGACATGAAGAAGGTGAACGCAGTCGAGCTGAGGCAGAGTCTCGGCAAGGTGGTTGCAGAGCTCGAGGCAGGGGGCGAGCCGATCCTGCTCGCGCGGGGCAAGCGCGTCGTTGCCGCGCTGATCTCCCTGAAGGACTTCGAGGAACGTTTCGTCGCCAGGGCCGCATCCGAGGCCCGTCGAAAGATCCTCGAGGAGATGGACGAGATGGCGCGGCCGTCGAGCGTGGCAGTCGACTCGGCCCGCCTGCTGCGCGAGCTGCGAGACCATGGATAGCGCCGTCACGGTTCTCGACACCTCGGTCGTGGTCAAGTGGTTCTTCACGGACGAGCCCCTGCGCCGGGAGGCGCTGGCCGTGCGTCAGGCAGTGGCCGACGACCCCCGCCGATTCGTGGTGCCCCATCTCTTTTACTCGGAGCTGATCCACGTCCTCGCGAGGAAATCCGGGTCGGACACCGACTTCGTCAAGCGTGCTCTCGATCTCGTCATGCGCCTCGGGCTCGCCACGCTGGGATTGTCCGAGCAAGGGTTCGCCTCGTGCTCGACCTGGTGCTGCAAGGGGTTGTCCGGGTACGACGCCACGTTCGTCGCGCTGGCGAGCGAGTGCGATGGAATCTGGCTGACGGCCGATGAGAGAGCGGCGAGAGTCGTCTCTCCCGATCTGCTCGGCAATCTGTCGGACTGGACCTCCTGACGCGGGCCGCACGTTGCTCCGGCGGTCAGGGGAGGGGGGCGATGACCAGGACAGCATGTGTTCGCAGATCGTACCACGGCCATCGATGTTGCCCGGGCAAGGATCGCCGATGGCAATTCAGTGCTAATTCTGTAAAATGCCGAAAGGCGCGCTCGTGGTCGCGACGCTGCGATGGGTCATCATGGGGATGGCAATCGTGGCGGACGATGATGGCCCGTGCCATCGGCGACTCGGGCCAGGGACGCCGTTCATTGACTTCGGGAGGGTAGCTGTGAAGCGGATTCTTGTTGTGGCAGGCCTCTTCGCGATCTGGTCCGCCTCTTGCTCGGGGCGCAATGGCAACGACCCCGAGGATTCTTCCACCGACGAGGTGACCGACGCGGTCGACGTGGGGGACGTGTCCGACGTCGAGGCCGAGGAGGACGGTCCTCCCATCCCGGACGTGGCCCCGGCGGAACCCGCGGCGCTGCCCGTGCTCACGCCCTGCCCGGATGGCTGGCGCGAGGTCGTGGACGAGGGAACAGGGGTCGTGGTGTGCGACCCGTGGCCCGAGGCGGGCGCCGGGGACTGCGCGGATGACGAGTCGCACCTGCCTGGAGAGCCAGGCTGCACACGCGTGGGCCCGGCCTG
>JAFDER010000029.1 GCA_019310245.1 Deltaproteobacteria bacterium | reverse complement strand
ATCCCCGGATGCAGGCATCGACGAACTCGGGCCTCAGGTCCTTTCGCCTCCTCGTCAGCGGACAGACGTCGTAGAAGTCGGTATTGAAGATCACGCCCGTCATCGACCAGTCGTTCTCGATGTAGGGCTCGAGCGGGAAGACGCGGCACACGAACGACCGGTACCTGCGATCGCAGCTGGAGGCGCCGTCGCAGTGCACGTAGATGTCGCACTCGGCCTTGAGGTCGATGAAGGTCTTCTTCTCCTGCTCCGTCCGGGCCTTCCACTGCTTCCACATCTTCGTGCGCTTCTTGAGGTACCTCCACTCCCACCTGTAGACGGACGGGACGGCCTCGTCGGTGACGCAGCACAGAGGGCCCTGCCCCTCGATCACGCACAGCGTGCCGCAGTCGAAGTCCACGGGGGGCTCGTTGAGCATCTCGTGAATCTCCCGAATCTCCTTCTCGCTCGGAATTCTCGACGATTTCATGCACACCCGTATAGGTGATGGGGGGCAGGATCACAAGCCCCGGATTCCGTCAGCCCCGCCGGAGGCAGGGCCCTCGCGCGCTCCCGGGCGGAAAGGTCGGAGCATATGGATTTTACTGCCAAAAGCCCGACCAACATCCATGTTTCACTACATTTTCCGCTGGACAACGATCTCCCGGGAGCTATCATCTCGAGGACAGGTCAAATGTAACCATTTCGGTACTGGAGGGGACATAGGTTAGGGGCCCCCGCTCGCGGAACGTCCGGCGGGGAACAGGCAATCAGGGAGTCGTCGATGAGAAGATGTGCAACCCTCCTCGCGCTGCTCGTGGCCGTTGCGGCCCTCGAGTCCTGCAACGACGGCTCGGGGCCGTCGGGCCACACGGACGCCTGCGGTGACATCAAGCCCGCGATGTCCGGGATCATCAACGGCGTGAGTTCCCCGGAGCTGGTGACCCTCACTCCCGGGCAGATGAAGGCCATCGGGTTCATGCAGGTCGGCTGGGGAGGCTGCACGGGGACGCTCGTGGCACCGACGGTCGTCCTGGCCGCGGCCCACTGCGTCGAGGACCTGAGCTCGAGCGCCACGGTCAACTTCTGGGTGGGAGACAACTACATGTCGCCCGAGCGGACCATCAGGGCGGTCGAATGGCACATGCACCCCTCGTTCGCCGGATCCTCGGGCGGAATGCTCGTCACGCCGGACTACGACATCTCGGTCATCATCCTCGCGGAGGACGCCACGGTCTACGGGATCGAGCCCATCCCCGTGAACCTCGATACCACCCGGCTGGCCGGCGAGACGATCCAGGCGGTCGGCTTCGGCCTCACGAGCTACCCCAGCGGATACAACTCGCGCCGCTGGTGGACCACGCTGCCGGTCGTCGCCGAGATGAGCCTGCACTACACGATCGACGGTCGCGGCGTCACGGGAGTCTGCCAGGGAGATTCGGGGGGGCCCATGCTCTACGACATGCCGGGCAAGGGCGTGCACGTCATGGGCGTGGTCTCCTCGGGCGCCGAGGGCTGCACCGGCCTCTCCCACTACGCCCGTCCCGATACCCCGACGGTCTCGGACTGGCTGCTCGAGTACATCCCGCTGGGCCCGTGCGGCTGGGAGGATCTCGAGGGCCGCTGCGACGGCGACACGGCCGTCTGGTGCGAGGACGACATGGTCTGGACGCACGACTGTGCGGAGTTCGGCCATGTGTGCGGCGCCGACGACTCGGGCAACATGCGGTGCGTGGAGCCGCCTCCGCCATGCGCCGACGAGACGTGGGCCGGACGTTGCGACGGCGAGACCGCCATCTGGTGCGAGAGCGACGTGATCATGTACCACGCCTGCGCCGACTTCGACTACTACTGCGGCACGAACGGCGAGGGCCTGCACCGCTGCGTGCCGGACTCCTGCCGCGGCGAGACGGCCCGAGGCCGCTGCGACGGCGACACGGCCATCTGGTGCGAGGACGGCGCGGTGCTGTACCACGCCTGCGTGGACTTCGGCTACGTGTGCGGCAACGACGCGGAGGGCAACTACCGCTGCGTGCCGCCCGGCGCGAGCGAATGCGACCTTCTCGGCCACGCCGGAGAGTGCGTCATCCGGGACGGCCGCGACTGGGCCAGGTGGTGCGACCGCGGCGTCATCAAGGAGCGCGACTGCACCTGCGACGGCGGCAGGTCCTGCGTCTGGACAGGCGACGCCCTGGGCTACTACTGCATCTGACCCGCCCCGCATCCGAAGGACCCGGGAGCCCCGGCATGAGGCAGCGCGGGTAGAAGTGAACGTCCTCCCGCCGAGGACGTTCCTCGCTGCAGACATGTGATGTGCCTGGTGGATCGACGAGGTTGTATTTGGCCCGGGCTAGAGGCCGAGGAAGACCATGGCGACGCCGGCCAGCAGGATCAGGCCGCCCGCGACCGCGTTGCTCCAGCGCTCGAGCGGCCCGAGAGGGATCCGCTTCAGGCCGAGCCAGAGCAGGGTGACCAGGCCGTGCATGGCGGCCAGGGTGGCCGCGCTGTAGCCGACGCACACGAGCAGCACGTCGCCCCAGTCGCCCGTCACGGCCGAGGCGAAGAACATGGGCACGAGAGGCTCGCAGGGCCCGAGCACGAAGATCAGGAAGAGCAGCCACGGCGTGAGGCTCTTCCACGAAGCCGCGGGGCCGGCCGAGCGGCCGTGGATCTCGTGATCGTGAGCGTGCACGGGCGGATGAGCGCCGGCGCTCTCGTGATCGTGGCCGTGGGCGTGCAGCTCGCCGTCGTCGTGCAGGTGGTAGTGTCCGTGCGACCTGCGGCGCAGGGCCCGCCAGATGCCCCAGCCCGCGTAGCCGGCTCCGAAGATCAAGAGGCCCCAGCCCGCCCACTCGCCGCGGGCCGACTCCCAGCCCTCGACGTTCTTCAGGGCCACTCCCAGGGCGGCCCCGGCCATGCCGAGCACGATGCTCGAGACGACGTGCCCCAGACCGCAGACGAAGGTGAGCAGGCTGGTCAGGCCCAGCCCCCAGCGCCTGGCCCTGCCGATCACGATGAACGGCAGGTAGTGATCCGGACCGAGGAGCGTGTGCACGAAGCCCACCGAGAGAGCCGTCGCAAGGAGGATCATGCCGGAGCATTTAGCACGATGTTCAGATTCGTGCCACCCCCTCCGGAGGTCTACTCGTTGGCTCGGGAGACGAACCTGCCGGTGCGCGTGTCCACGCGCACCTTCTCGCCGGGTGTGATGTAGGGGGGGACGTTGACCTGGATCCCGGTCTCGAGAACCGCGGGCTTGAGCTGGGCATGGGCCGTGGCTCCCTTGAGGGCCGGGGCGGTGTCGGTGACCTCGAGATCCACGGTATTGGGCAGCTCCACGGAGATCACGGCCTCGTTGTAGACGAACGAGCGCACGATCGCGCCCTCGACCAGGTACCCCGCCGCCTCGCCCATGACGTCGGAGCCGAGCGAGAACTGGTCGTAGGACTCCTCGTCCATGAACATGAAGTCGTCCCCGTCGCGGTACAGGAACTGAACGGAGCGCTTCTCGCAGTCGGCGGTGGGAAGCATCTCGCCTCCCCGGTAGGACCTGGAGAGCACCTGGCCGGTCCTGAGGTTGCGGATCCTCACCTTGGTGTACTGGGCGCCGCCGCGGGCGGACGGACTCTGGAACGTGCAGTCGATGACGAGCCAGGGTGCCCCGTCGAGGTCGATGAGCACGCCGCGCTTCATGTCGGATGAGTCGATCATGTGAGCCTTCTAGCCCGTGACGAGGCGAAGAGCAAGACTGCTAGTCGTCGTCGGCGCGCACCGCCACGGTGAAGCTCACCAGGTGGTGATCGGACCCACCCTTGGCGCCCGGGCCGGAGATCGCGAATGCCTGCCCCGCGGGCGTGGAACCCATGGAGAGCGCATGCTCCTCGCCCATGGGAAGGGAGACGAGGACCCGGTCGAGCGCGGCCCCGCTCTTGTGCGTGGCCTCCCCGCCGCCGAGGAAGTGCATCCCGAGACCGATGAGCGGCTCGGCGTCGAGGTCGGCGTGCACCGGCGCGTTGAAATCGCCCAGCACGGCCAGGTCGGGATCCAGGTGCGAGAGCACGGACCCGATCACGGCCTTGGTGGTCTGCAGGAACGGCGCGAACACCGGGAACGGGGCCCCGTACATCGTCATGCCGGCAGGAGGCGGGAGGGCCTTCTTCTTGAGCTTGCCCGGTTTCGCCTTCTTCGAGGGCTTGATCTTCTTCGGCTTCGGAGACGGCGGATCCCAGATCTTCTCGATCCACTCCGCCAGCGATTCGCTGGCGGCCCTGCGCGTCTCCCAGAACGAGTCCTTCCCGTACTTGTGCTCCGCGGCCTTGAGGTGCACGTTGATGAGCGTGAAGTCAGTGAGCCCCTCTCCGGCCCGCACGTGGGCGATCACGGGGATCCTGGGCCAGGGGGTCATCTTCTTGTGCTTCTTCTTGCCCTTCTTCGTCGTCAGGACGTTGTCCGCGGCCTTGGACTTGAGCCCGTAGATCGGAGAGGCGACGAGCTCGACCTGGTCCACGCGCCAGAGGAAGCCCAGGTGCTGCTCGCCCTTGCCTTTGTGGATCCAGTACTCCCACGACTGGCCGTACTCGTCCGAGAGAATCGTGACCAGCTCGTCCATGGCGTAGGAGCGCGGCTCGCCGCTCGGGCCGAGCCGCGTCACGGCGACCTCCTGGAAGGCGAGGACGTGGACGCCCCACGAGGCCACCTCCGAGGCCATGCCGCTCAGATGAGCCGACGTGCGCGGATGCTTGGGATGCCCGAACCACTTGAGGTTCCACGTGGCCACCCTGAGGGCCGTCCCGTAGTCCGCCGCCGCGCCGGCGTCCCCGCCCCTGACGAGCAGGGGGAGGCAGAGGACGGCGGCCAGGAGCCTGTATCGCGTTTCGCACATCCAGCCATGTCAGACGGTTGTCACGCCCGATATCATCATTGATGCCGTGCGGTCGTCATCCGAGCTTGACGCCAGCACACCCACCGTACCAGAATACGCTCGAGGAGGAACCCGTTCGGGGGGATCCGAGGTTCCCGGACAGGTTCCATGGAGCTTCTTGCCGGAATCAATCTCGCCTGGACGGCCTTCTACATCCTCATCAGCCTCGCTCTGGGTGCCATCTACCTGAGGTTCGGACGCAACCGCGACTACCTCATCTTCTCCGTGCTGTGCGCGGAGCTGAGCGTGTACTCCGCCTCGCGGGTGTCCTTCTACCTCGCCACCGACTTCGAGTCGATCATCATGCCGGGCAGGGTGATGATGGCCTGTCTGCCTCCGGCCGCGGCCTCGCTGCTCCACCTGGCCATGCGCCGGGCGTCCATCAGGATAAGGACGCTCGTGATCACGTCAGTCACGGTGCACGCGGCGGCCGTGGGCTTCATGATCCACTCCCTCATGGGCGGCGCCCTCGACTACACGAAACCGCTCGAGAAGTCGATCAGCCTGGGCTTCACGAAGACGATCCTGCGCGAGTACGGGCTCTCGACAGCGGGCCTGGTGATGGCGCTCCTGTGCCTCGCGGGAGCCCTGATCGCGGGCTACTTCCTCGTCAAGAGCTACCGGGGCGACCGGTTCAACAAGGCCCTCATCATGGTGGCGTTCACGGTGCTCGGCCTGTTCGCGGTGAACGACGTCCTGCTCGCCACGAACCTCGTCCGGTCGATCTACGTGGTGGAGCACGGGTTCTTCTTCTTCATCCTCGGGGTCCTGACCGGCTTCCTGCGCGAGTTCGAGCGCTCCCGGGAGGAGATCCGCATCAGATCCGAGGACCTGGAGAAGGCGAACCGCGACCTCGAGCAGCTCACCGACGACCTCTCGGAGAGCACGATCAGGCTCGACCGCGCACGGAGCGAGACCTACAGGCTCAGGCCGATGGCCGACCTGGGCCGGCTCTCGGCGAGCCTGGCGCACGAGATCCGCAACCCCCTCGCCGTGCTCTCCAACGTGGCATCCACCTTCAGGAAGCACGGGCGCAAGGAGGGGCGGAGCACGGAGTTCGACTCTCTCGTCGAGATGCTCCAGGAGGAGACGGATCGGCTCGCGCGGCTCGTGGACGACCTCCTGCTCTTCTCGCATTCGGGCCGCGTCTCGCGCGAGCCCGTGGAGGCCGGCCCGCTGGTCGAGCTCGCGGTCTCGGACGTGCGCGAGATCTACGGCAACGAGCCGGGAGCGCGCATCGAGGTCGACGTGGAGAACGGCCTGCCTCCCATTCCCGGCAGCGTGGAGAGCCTGAGGCGCGCATACGTCAACCTCATCGTCAACGCCCTCCAGTCCTCGAAAGGAGGTGGAACCGTGAAGGTCATCGCGCGGCGACACCCGGACAGGTCGGACGTCATGATGTTCGGGGTGAAGGACTCGGCGGGCGGCATTCCCGAGAACGTGCTCGCGGAGGTCTTCGAGCCCTTCTTCTCGACCCGGCCCACGGGCACGGGCCTCGGACTGCCCATCGTCAAGTCCATCGTGGAAGCACACGATGGAGATCTGCTGCTCGAGAACCGGCCCGGAGAGGGTGCGTGCTTCTGGATGTGCCTGCCGATCGTCTCGAAGGAGATGTCGGTGCACTGACGCGGCGCCGCCAGGGCCGGAGCCGTTCCACTGGACAGCCCCTGCTTCTTGGGCTAAGAAGGTTGAACCGCGCTGCGGACGGATCCGGAGCACGAGAGAGGCGAAGAGAAAGACTCGTGAGTCGCGACGATCTCATACAGATGGACGGTGTGGTCTTCAAGGTGCATGCGGGAGGCAATTTCGTCATCAAGACGGACTCGGGAATCGACGTCATGGCTCGCATGTCGGGGCGCATGAGGCGCTACCGCATCCGCGTGGTGCTCGGAGACCGGGTCACGGTTGCAGTCTCCCCCTACGATCCCTCCCGCGGATTCATCGTCTACCGCAAGTAGTGCACGTTCTCATCCAGCACGACCGAACCGAAGGGCGTCGACGTCGAGGAACGAGGCCTCGGGCCACTGCCTTCCGTCGATGAGGTCCACGATCCTCTTCCCCTCGTCGCGTGCGGGCAGGGCCACCACGTCGATCCCTCCGATGCGCACGTCGACGGAGACGTTCGTCACGTCGTGGATCTGGTCCGCACGCCACAGGACCATGGGCGCCACGAAGCGCGAGGCCTGGCCGGAACCCATCGTCGCGCCCGAGAACGTGTCGGGATCTCCCTCCGTGAACCCGGGAGGGTTGTACGTCAAGTGCAGTCCCATGTCCCCGAACGCGAGGACGGACCTCTGCCTGAAGGCGGGCACGTAGACGCGCTCGGGCCGGACCATCCTGGACAGGTGCTCCACTCCAGCCTCGTCGGAACCCCCGTAGCGCACGTCGGTGTGAAAGCACCAGTAGGCGATCCTCAGGGTCCGGGCCGGATCCTCGCCGGACGGCCCGACGGGCCAGCTGCACGGCACGACCTCGAGCCCCCTCGCCGTGACCTCGCTCACGGCTCCGCATCCCCTGCACGCGAACACCACGTCGCCGCGCGGGGCGCGGAGCTTCTCGCCACACTCGGGACACACGAGCGCGACGGTCCGGATGTCACCCGTCTCAGCCATGCCGCGCCGCCTTCACGCCCAAGGAGAACGCCCTCTCGACCGTCAGCAGGATCCTCTCCCCCAGCCTCTCGACGGGGCCGCGCGCCGGCAGGCTCACGACATCCTCGGCGAGCAGGCCGCTCCTGAACACGAGCTCCCTGCTCCTGAGCAGGGTCCCCGTGAGCCAGCCCATGGTCATCAGGCCCCACCCGAGCGCGAGGAGGATCACCGTCAGGACGACCGACCATCCGAAGATCCCGCCGGACGTGAGTCCCGCGGCCCCTTCCGGCGACGCCCACCAGGCCGCGCCCCGCACGACCAGCGTGAGCGGGCACACGGCGAGCAGGAGCGCGGCCGTGCTCACCAGGGCCTGGTGCTTCCTCGACGCCGGAACCCGCCCCGCGAGCAGGGTCCCGTCCACCGCATCCACGACGAACCCGTGGCTGCGGCCCGCGTACGTGCCGCGCACCACCCACACGGGGTAGTAGACCTGGAAGAGCTGGGCTCCCACCGTCTCGATCCGCCGGCCCTCCCCTACCCCACCGGCCTCGTCGAGACGCCTGCGCAGCTCCCTGGGATGTCGCTCCGGCTCGAGCACGGATCCGAGCCGCGCGACCTTCTCGCGGCTGTAGGGGAGCAGGGGCATGCCTTCGCTGCCGAACGCGTTGCGCTCGAAGCTCACGCTGGAGGCCCCGAGGTCCACTGCATCGCAGGCCGGCTCGCTGAGCAGGATCTCGGTCAGGATGATCTTCGTGTCATCGATGGGGGGCAAGGCTCCATCCGTCTCGAGAACGCCCCCGCCTCCCGGGCGCCCGAAGACGCCGTCGAGCCCGGAGCCCATGCGAAGCTGGAAGGAGGGTTGCACCTCGGCCCGTACGGGCCGCCTCCTGTCCTGTCTGACGATCATGCGCCCCGTGCGCACGGCCCTGATCGCGTTGAAGGGCAGGAAGATCAGGTCCTTGCGATCGATGCGCACGTCCAGAGAAAAGCCGGTCGTGACAGTCCCGGCGCTGGTCGCACTGCGCACGGCCCGCACGGCACTCGCGGACGTGACCACGGGCTCGATGTACAGGGAGAGCGGCAGGTCCTCGCCGACGATGCAGTTGTCCACGCCACACCAGGGACACCGCACGGCCGCCTCGTGGTCGTCCCCCGTCAGGGTTCCGCCACACGCGTCGCAGGTGAAGGCGTGCACGTGGTTCCTCATCCCGACCTCCCCGCCGAACCCGACGCCAGGAGGATGAACACGGCCGCGGCCGCGACGACGCTGCCCGCGAGCGCGGCCCAGCCCACGGGCACAGCGGCCCCGACGGCGAGCAGGACCGCAGCCCCGCCCCAGAGGACCCATCCATCCCTGCCCGACGGCCGGCCGAGCGTGCCCGGAGGCGACGTGGCCGCGATCACCCTGCCCGCGGTGGCCTCGACGAGCACGTTCTCGCGCAGCTCACCGAGCGGGAACGATGCGTGGTACACGGGCACGTGCACGAGCCAGGCCTTCTCGTCAGGCGGAGGCGTGGCGGCTGCCACGAAGGCCGCGCCGTCCTCCAGGGCCGCGTCGTACGGGGCGAGCTCGCCGGCCGGGCTCGGGATCCCGCCAAGCGGGCCCACCGGGCTCGCAGCGGCAGGATGCAGCTCCACCCTCGATCCGCGCACCATCCTCCAGAACGGGTAGTAGACGAGCCGGCAATCCGTCAGCTCCACCTCGGTCCCGAGCCCCATCTCGAACAGCCACCTGTTGACATGGCCGCCCGCCTCGTCGGGCCTGACAGCGGGGCGATAGACGTAGTGCGGGACCGTGCCCTTGCCCTCGACGTACAGGTTGGACGAGCAGAACGCACAGCTGACGACCCCGCCGGCGGGAGGAACCGGGATCTCGGCGCCGCAGTTGCCGCAGGACGCACTTGGACCTGTCTGGATCGGGGTCCGGGTCACCCCCCCTCCCGTCATCCGGCGCCGGAGCCGTGGCTCACGCCGACATCACGCCGATCAGGGCATCGACGACTCCGGGATCGAACTGCGATCCGCTCTCCTCCTCGATGATCGCGAGCGCCTCCTCGTGGGTCCTGCGGCTCCGGTAGGGCCGATCCGACGTCAGCGCGTCGTACGTGTCGGAGATCGCCACGATCCGCGAGGCCAGCGGGATCTGCTCCGCGGCCAGCCCGTCGGGATATCCCTTGCCGTCCCACCGCTCGTGATGGTGCTTGACCATGCCGGTCACCTTGCCGAGGAACTTGAGCGGCGCCAGGATCGCATCGCCGAAGATGGGGTGCGACCGGATGATCTCCATCTCGTCGTCGGTGAGCTTGCCCGGCTTGAGCAGGATCTCGTCTCGCACTCCTATCTTGCCGATGTCGTGGAGCAGGGCGGCGGAGTAGATCTCCTTCCGCTCCTCCTTGTCCACCTCGAGGTGCTCGGCGATCTTGAGGGAAAGATCGGCGACGCGCTGGGAATGGCCCCGCGTGTAGGAGTCGCGCGCCTCGAGCGCGCCGGCCAGGCTGCGCAGGGTGTCGTAGTACGTCCTCTGCGTGTCCTCGAACAGCCGCGCGTTCTCGATCGCGATGGCAGCCTGTGACGCGAGCGTCTCGAGGAGCCTCTTCTCCTCGTCCCCGTAGCCCCGCACGCTGGCGAGCTCGAACATCCCGATCATCTTGTCGCCCACCTTGAGGGGCAGGTCGATCCTGGCGACGGGCTCGCCCTCCTTCTCCTCGCCCACCTGGACCTTGATGCGCAGCTCCTTGGTCTCCTGGTCGATGAGCCGGATGGTGGTGGAGGAGGAATCCACGATCTCCTGGGTCATGGATACGATGGCCTTGAGGGTGGTGTCCAGGTCCAGGCTCGAGATGACGGCCTGGCCCGCATGATGCAGGGTGGTGAGCTGCTTGACCTGCCGCTCCAGCGCGTCCCTCGCCGTGGCCACCTGCCCGGAGTAGGCCTCCAGCTCCTTGTTGAGACGCTCCATCTCCATGAGGTTGGCCTTGAGTGTCGTGTTGGCGTCCTCCATCGCGCGGAAGAGGCGCGCGTTGCGCACGGCCGTGGCGGCGACGGAGGCAAACGCCTCGAACACCTCCAGGTCCTCGGCCTCGAAGGAGTTCACGACGGGGCTCTCCGCGTCGAGGATGCCGATGACCTCCGTCTCCACGATCATGGGGGAGGCCATCTCGCTGCGGCCTCCCTTGACGCCGGTGATGTAGCGCGGGTCCAGGGTGACGTCCCCGATGAGCTCGGATCTGCCCGTTTCGAACACCGTGCCGCTGATGCCTCGGCCCCTGGGGATCTTCTTCCCGATCACGTCCTCGTAACCGCGCGCGGCGCGCACGACGAGTTCGCCGTCGCCCGACCTGTCGGGCATCACGATGGCGCACCGCTCGAAGTCCAGGGCGTCGGCCGTCATCTCGAGGATCGAGTCGAGAACCTTGTCCAGGTCGAGCACGGTCGTGACGGCGCGGCTCGCCCTGTTGAGGAGCGTGAGACGGTGCGCGCGCTTGCGCAGCGACGCCATGAACCGGGCGTTCCTCAGGGCCGTCGCCGCCTGGTGGGCAAACGCCGTGAACACCTCGAGATCGTGCTCGCCGAAGCCTCCGATCTTCTCGCTCTCCGCGTCCAGCACGCCGATGACGTCGTTGTCGAGCCTCAGGGGAGCCGCCATCTCGGCGCGTCCTCCCTTCAGACCCGAGACATAGCGGGGATCCTTGCTCACGTCGTCCACGATCTCGGCGCGCGCCGAGGCAAAGACCGTGTTGCAGATGCCCTGGCCGCGCGGGATCAGCTTCCCGACCACGTCGCCGTAGCCCATGGCCGACTTGACGATGAGGCCCTCGCCTCCCTCGGCCGGCAGCAGCACGGCGCAGCGGCCCAGCTCCAGGGCATCGGAGACGAGCGTGAGGATCCGCTCGAGCACCTCGTCCGCCTCGAGGCTCGACGTCACGGCGCGGGCGGCGCGGTTGAGCAGGCTCATGCGCCGCGCCCGGTCCGCCAGATCGCCCATGAACCGGGCGTTGCAGATCGCGGTGGCCGCATGGTTCGCGAACGCCTGGAAGAGCTGCATGTCCTCCACGCCGAACGCCTTGACCGTCGGGCTCTCCGCATCGAGCACGCCGATCACCTTCCCCTCGCTCCTGAGCGGCACGGCCATCTCGCACCGGCCTCCCACGAGACCGGGAACGTACCGTGGATCCTGCGTCACGTCGTCCACGATCTCGGCCTGGCCGGTCTGGAAGACCGTGCCGTTGATGCCCTCGCCCTGGGGGATGACCTTGCCGACGACGTCGCCGTAGCCGATGGCCGCCCGGACCACGAGATTGAAGGCCTTGCCCTCGGCGGGCATGACGAGCGCCACACGCTTGAGCTCCATGGCCTCGCCGGCCATCTTGAGCACCTTGTCGAGAAGCTCGTCCTCGTCCGTGATCGAGATGACGGCCTGGGCCGCACGGTTGAGCAGCGCGAGCCTGCGGTTTCGCCTCTCCATCAGGCCGCGCTGCAGGCCGTTGTGCATCGCGGTGGCAGCCTGCGCGGCGAAGAGGGAGAAGATCTCGAGATCGATCTCGTCGAAGGCGTCCTCCACCGGGCTCTCCGCATCGAGCACACCGATCACCCGGTCGTCCAGCTTGAGAGGCGCCGCCATCTCCGTCCGTCCGCCCTCGAGGCCGGGCACGTATCTCGGGTCCTTCGTGACGTCGCCCACCACCTCGGGCCGGCCCGAGAGAAAGACGGTGCCGCAGATGCCCTGGCCCGCGGGGATCACCTTGCCGATCACGGCACCGTAGCCGATGGCCGAGCGGACCAGGAGATCCCGGCTCCCCTCATCGTTCGTGAGGATGGCCACGCGCTTGAGCTCCAGCGCCTGCATGGCCAGGGTGAGGATCCGTTCCAGCACGCCCAGGCTGTCCTCGCCCAGCGTGCTGATCTTGTTCATCTCCAGCGCCGCTCCCCCCAGCAGCTTGAGCTTCACGAGGATGTCGGCCATGAAAAGCCTCCGATCGATCAGGATCACCCCCCTGGGGAGGAATCATGGTGTCGAGCGCTGTGTTTTTCAAGCCTTTTTTTGAATCAGCCCAAGACATGGGTCAGATCGCCCCTCCAATACTCGTTGAACTCTGCCCTTGAAAAAGGACCGCCACCCCTTCTATCGTAGGGTGCGTACGGAGGCTTGCGAATGACATCCTCGACATCACGCCATCACGCGGCGTTCATCCTCATCGCCATGACCGCGGCCGCCTGCGGCCCGGGCACGCTGTTCACCCCGAGCTCGCTCCCGCCATGGACCGGCCCCACGGTGGCCGTCACCGAGCCGGAAGGCAACACGCTGACGCCGAACACGGCCTACACGGGCACGTGGACGAACACCACGTACTTCACGTTCGACTTCGAGGTCACGAGCATGGTGGCCATGCAGGTCACCGCCAAGGACGACATGGGCAAGGCCGACAGCCTGGACCTCAAGCTCTTCCAGGACTACGTGGAACTCTACTCCACGGTGAGCCTCTCGCCACACGACGGCGAGTACGGGCTCAGGCTGCCTCCCGGCAAGTACAACCTCTCCCTCCAGCTCCTGCCCGGCATCGACGCGGCCGCGGCGAGCGGATGGAACCTCCGAGTGAAGGGAATGGAGGGCGCGGACGCCCTCAAGGTTCACGTGCCGGAGAAGATCCTGCGCAAGCTCCAGGCCTACTTCAAGGGCAACGTGCTGAACCTGCCGGGCGTGCTGGGCGAGAACCCCTCCTTCATGGACCTGCTGGACGCCTGGCTCCTCATCTCGGCGCCCACCTATGCCTCCTACGTCAAGCCCGGCACGCTGCTGCACAGGCCCGACGAGGACCTCGTCAACATCTTCGACGGGACCGCGGGAGGCTTCGAGCTGTTCGACCACGAGCCCGTGCTCGTCTACGAGCTCGTCGACCTCTACGCGGCCCGGATCGTGACCACGGACGGGCTGTACGGCATCGTGCACATCGACTCGTTCGTGGAGGGAGCGGTGGACGACCCCAGGCTGCCGGACACCTTCCGCGTGGCCGAGGGCTACAGGATGCTGCATCCCGACTCCGATCCACCGGCCCGCAACGGTGGGGATCTCGTCGTCCTCCAGAAGGTCAAGGAAAAGAAGGACATGAAGAAGACGCGCAAGTGTCTCGCCGAGATCCATAACGCCATCGAGGAGCAGGGGGTGGACATGGAGGGGTTGCGGCTGCAGATCATGGCCATGGCGCCGGGAGACCCGGGCTACGGCGATCTGCACGACCAGTACGTGCAGGTGCGAGACTGGAAGCTCGAGAAGCAGCAGGAGTGCCTGGCGTCGGCCTGGGAGACATTCGGCATGTTCCTCACTGACAAGGACAGGGTCGTGGCCGCGTTCGACCTCCTGGCGTCGATCCGCAGGCAGTTCGGGTTCCACATGACCGAGGTGCCCGCGGACCTGCCGCCCATCCTGCCCTCGCTCGTCCCGCCGCCGCCGCCCGAGCCGGTCGCTCCTCCTCCGACGCCTCCTCCGACGCTGGTCGCGACCGCGCCGCCAGCCACCACGCCTCCGTTGCCAGCACCCACGGCAACCGCACCCCCCGCGACGGCCCCCCCGGCAACGGCGCCTCCCGCGACCGCACCGCCTGCGACCGCACCTCCCGCAACCGCACCGCCTGCGACCGCACCTCCCGCAACCGCGCCGCCCGCAACCGCGCCGCCCGCGGCGCCGGCGCCTCCTCCCCAGCCCGAGTGGCAGCCCATCATCCCCTGGGGTTGGGTGGACTCCCAGAAGTAGCTCGCTTCACAGCTCTCGACGGGCGTGCGGATCTGCAAGGACCCGAGGCGCTTCTTGAAAGCCATGGGGTCTTGTGGCAGGATGATGCGCCAGCACGAGGCCAGACACATGAGATGCATCGCGAGATCGCTTCCCCTCATCCTCTCCGCAGCTCTGCTCCTGCCTGCCTGCGGGGGCACGAAAGTGCTCGTATCGCGCGGGACGACCGTGCCGATGGAGCTCCAGCACATGTCCGGCGACCAGCTCATGGAGTACTTCAAGGCCAAGAACATGACGGGCTACAAGGACGGGTCCAAGCTCGAGGCGAGCGTGGTGATGGTGGATCTGGCCTATCTCAAGGCCACGGGCCAGATGATGGAGGCCTCCGAGGAGGAGATCGAGGCCCTCTCCACGCACAGGCGCTTCGAGGCACACATCGAGTACTTGACGCCCACGCTCTTCCCGGGCGAGACCGAGGAGGAGGGCATCGTTTTCGAGAAGTGGACCGCCACGCTGCGCGACTCGAAGGGGACCGAGATCGCGCCCAAGTCGTTCAACTTCGACCCCCCGCTCATCGAGAAGGAGGCCGTGGCCGTCGAGCCGATCCTCACCGAGAAGGACACCTCGAAGCTCATCCTGACCTATACGCTCAAGGGCAACATGATCTTCGAGTACCAGGTCCCCGAGGACTGCAAGTGGGTGGATCTCGAGCTGGTGCCGCCTCAGACGGGGCACAAGACCACCGTTCGCTGGAACATCAAGAACTAGAATGAAGAAGCGCCTCCTCGGAGGGACGGGTGAGCGGATCCCCGTCCTCGGGATGGGCACGTGGGCCATCGGCGGCGACCTGTGGGGGCCCGCGGACGAGGCCACGAGCATCCGTGCGGTCCGCACGGCCGTGGACCTGGGCATGACGCTGGTGGACACCGCTCCCATCTATGGTTCGGGCGTCTCGGAGCAGGTGGTGGGCAAGGCCCTCTCGGGGATAAGGGATCAGGTCTTCCTCTCAACCAAGTGCGGCCTCGAGCGCGTGGACGGCTCGATCAGGAAGAATCTGAGCCCGGAGGCGATCCGGGCGGAGATCGACGCTTCCCTCACACGCCTGGGCACCGACCACGTGGACCTCTACCAGTGCCACTGGCCCGTGCAGGACACGCCCGTCGAGGACACCGTGGGGGTCCTCGAGGAGATCAGGGACGCCGGCAAGATCCGCTTCTGGGGCCTTTCCAACTACGAGGCTCCGCTCATCGAGCCGGCCCTGGCCGCGGGCCAGCCCGCGAGCCTGCAGAGCGAGTACTCGCTCGTGAAGCGGAGCGTGGAGGCGGCCGAGCTGCCGCTCTGCCGCGCACGGGGCCTCGGATTCCTGGCCTACGCCCCCATGGCCGGCGGGCTGCTCACGGGAAAGTACGATCCCGACGGGCCGCCTCCCGCCTTCCCGCCCGCGGACGCGCGCTCGTTCTTCTACACGTTCTTCTCCGAGCCCGGGTGGAGCGAGGTCGGTCCCACCGTCCGCGCCGTCATGTCCGCGGCGCGGGAGCTCGGCGTGGCTCCCGGCCACGTGGCCGTGGCCTGGGTCCTCGCGCAAGAGGGCGTGACCTGCGCGCTCGTGGGCGCGCGCACCCCGGAGCAGGCGGCCGAGAACGCGCGCGCGGCCGAGGTGGAGCTCACGCAGGAGATCATCGAACGGATCGAGGGCGCGACATGATGCGCCCCGTGCTCTTCGCGGTCCTGCTCCTGCAGCCCGCCTGCTCGAGGTGCCAGGGAGGCTCGTCCGGACCGCTCGCCGTGACGCACGATGAGCCTCGCCTCATCGTGGGGTTCGAGGGAACGCCGTGGAAGGAGGATCCCGTGACGCTCCACGCGTTCGAGGTCCTCGAGAAGGGCTTCTGCACCGCCGGGACGTACTCTGACGTGATCCGCCGCGAGCGGGCCTTCCCGGCCGTCTCGGTCTCGGGCACGGTCCTCTACCTCGCCCGGGGAGCCTACCTCGAGAGGTACGAACCGTTGGAGCCAGCCGCCGAGCCGGTCATCGCCGAGCTCGAGGACGTCCCTGCATCCCTGCTGTGCACGGGGCAGACCTGCCTCGTCGGCCTCGAGTCACGCGTGGACCACGTGGACTTCGGCCGGCGCAAGCCGAAGGTGCGCACGATCCACGAGGAGGACCTGTTCCCCAAGCCCGTGGACTTCCTCGTGCGATCGGACGGGCTGATCGTCGCCGTGGACGACGAGGTCATGCCCAAGTACGCGTTCGTGCTCGAGCTCTCGGCATCGTCACGCGCCCGCTACCTGTACACGACCGGGCTGCCGTCCGGACCCAACGAGACGTACATGGACGCGATCGCGGTGGACGGCACCCTGGTCATCACGGCTCAGTACGGGATCATGGAAGGGTCCGGCAACACGCTCTACCGCTGGAAGATCGGCCGGGATCCCGAGAGAAGCTCGCGGCTCAAGGAGTTCTTCCCCGAGGACCCGACGGGCATGAAGACGCGGCTCGTCGCGGGCGAGGAGAACACCCTGTGGAACGGCCTGGGCGCCATCGACCGGCACGTGTTCATCGGCGCGGGCAAGCGCGGCATCCTGCACATGGAGCTGGGCGACGAGCAGGCCCTCCTGCACGACGTCGGAGGCCCGGTCGCCGACCTGCTCGTGCTCTCGGGCCGGATCATCGCCCTCGTGGGACAGGGAGGTGGAGAGCGGTGCGGGGACGGCCACGCCGTCGCGCTCGTCATCCTGACGTGGAACGCGAAGGACGGGTCCTTCACCGAGATGGGCCACCACTGCCACGAGGCCGTGCTCCACCGCATCGCGTACTGACGTCAGCCCACTCGAGATGCCGGCCCACACCCGCTCGAGGGCGTTGACGGCAGCAGACGGGTGATCCGGGCACGTGGCGGTCTATTACGCTTGACGTATTACGTGTCACGTAATAGACTTCGAGAGTGATCCAGAGCTTCGGATGCAAGAGGACGATGGAGCTGTTCAACGATGTCGATGTGCCCCGGTTCAGGGCATTCGAGCGCCCCGCGCGCAGGAAGCTCATGTACCTGAATCAGGCCCGGAAGCTGTCGGATCTGCGCGTTCCCCCGGGTAACCGGCTGGAGGCCCTGAAGGGAGACCGGAAGGGGCAGCACTCCATCCGCATCAACGACACGTGGCGCATCTGCTTCGTGTGGCGCGACGGGGACGCATGGGACGTGGAGATCATCGACTACCACTGAGGTGAGGCATGGCACGCAAACGCAAGATGCTCGACCCCATCCATCCCGGCGAGGTGCTGCTCGAGGAAATGATGCGGCCCCTGGGCATCAGCATCAACAGGCTGGCCCGGGACATCGCCGTACCGCCGGGCCGCATCAGCGAGATCGTACGCGGCAGGCGGGCCATCACCGCGGACACCGCACTCAGGCTGGGCAAGTACTTCCAGGTTTCACCCGAGATATGGGTCGGCCTGCAGGCGGAGTACGACCTCCGCGTCGCACGCAGGACGACCTGGCCCCGCGATGAGAAGCGCGTCGCCGTGCACGGGGAATGTCAGTCGTCGTCGATCATGGTGGCGCGGTCCTGGTCGACCGGCGCGCGCTCCACGGACTCGAGCAGGATGCGGCTGTCGGCCACCACGCAGCCCTCGCCCTCGGGGTAGACGATGAGCGGGTTGATGTCGAGCTCCTGGATCTCGGGGTGGTCGGAGACGAGCTGGGACAGGCGGAGGATGCAGTCCTTGATGGCGGCGATGTCGGAGGGGGGGTTGCCGCGGATGCCGGAGAGCACCTTGTAGGCGCGGATCGACTCGATCATGAGCTCGGAGCTGATCTCCCACATCGGGGCGATGCGGAACGTGACGTCCTTGATCGCCTCGACGAACGTGCCTCCCAGGCCGAACATGCACATGGGCCCGAACTTGGGATCCCGCGACGCGCCCAGGATCACCTCCACGCCCCCGCGTGCCATGCGCTCGACGATGATGCCCTGGATGTGGGCGTCTTGCTTGAAGGCCCTGGCGTTGGCGATGATCTCCTCGTAGGTCTCGCGCCCCTGTTCCACGCTCTTGATCTTGAGGCGGACGCCGCCGGCTTCGAACTTGTGCACGATGTCGGGCGAGGCGATCTTCATGGCCACGGGAACGCCCACCTCCTCGATGGCGGCCTCGACCTCGGAGAGGTCCTTGACGAGGCGGCCCTTGAG
>JAFDER010000220.1 GCA_019310245.1 Deltaproteobacteria bacterium | reverse complement strand
GATGCCCTCCTCGGTGTTGTCCGAGCAGCCGCCGCACCATGACCACATCACGACGTTGTAGTCGGAGCCGGCCTCGTCCAGCCTGTCCTCGGTGATGGGAACCCACGAGACGTCGCCCGTGTGGCCGAGGTCGTCGCTGACCTCGTCGAAGTCGGGCACGGCGTAGAGCATCGAGTCCTCCCCGGAGAGCATGTCCAGGCCGGTCATGATCTGGCTGCCGTGGGATGTGTGACCGTAGAAGAAGCGGTAGTTCGAGCGGATCTGATCGAATGTGGAGGGGGGAATGGAGTCGAACGCCGCCACGGCCGCGTGATCCGCGACGATCGCCCCGTCGACGGGCGTCGTCTCGGCAGTCAGATCCACGATGCCGTCGGCGGCCTGGTCCACCGAGGCGTCCTGCGTCGACCCGCCACCGCCTCCGCCGCAGCCCAGGACCAGGATGACGCCCGCCAGGATGAGGCTCGCAACTGCAGTATCCTTCATGAAACATGCCTTTCTGTTGATGGCGGAGTATACAGGACGGCCCGGTTCGCGCCATGCCGGTCCTGCAGCGTGCTCCGGCGCGTCAGATCAGGTTCTTCGAGGCCTGGAGGATCGTGACCGGAGAGCCCCGGCCGCCGGGGATGCGGACAACGCGGTTGAACCCGCCCCTGAGCAGCCAGCCGGTGATGTCCCACTCCGAGGGCAGGCCGCCCTCGCGGTGGGCGAGTACGTTCCACAGGTGGAGGCTCCACCCCAGGGGATTGCGGCGCACGGGGCCGTGCAGGACGAGCAGCCCCTCGTCGTCCAGGATCCCTGCGGTGCGCCTGAGCGAACGGAGCAGGAACGGGTCGCGTCTGGACGGCAGGGGGGCGACGACCAGACCGAGAGAGCGCCTCGGCACGGGCAGCCCGGAGAACCCTCCCATCAGGATCATGGTGGACGGGAGATTCATCTTGTGGACGGCGCGGACGGCAGACTTGACGTCGCGGCGCGTGGTGTAGAGAAGCACGCGCGGTGCCCCCGAGTCGAAGAAGCCCATGCGGGCGAGCACGGCGACGTCCGTGTCCACCGCGGCGGCGAGCCGGGCGACGGGCGAGAGCGCGGGCTTGAGATCCTCCCACCGCACGTCGGCTCTCAGTCGATCTCGATCTTGGAGATGCGACGCGCGTGGCGATCCCCGTCGAACGGGGTGCCGAGGAAGATCTCGAGGATCTCGAAGGCGACCTCGGGACCCGTGACGCGGCCGCCGATGCACAGGACGTTGGCGTCGTTGTGCCGGCGCGACATGGCCGCGGAGAAGGACTCCGAGCACAGCGCGGCGCGCACGCCCGGGTGGCGGTTGGCGGCCATGCTCATGCCCAGGCCCGTGCCGCACACGAGGATGCCCTTCTCGTACGTGCCGTCGGCGATGCCCGCGGCCAGCCTGTGGGCGTACTCGGGATAGTCGACCGAGTCCCCGGAGTCCGTACCGAGGTTCTCGTAGGGCATGCCCCTGGAATCCATCCAGTCGCAGAGGGCCTTCTTGAGGTCGTAGCCTCCATGGTCACAAGCGATCGCGATCATCTCTCCTCTCCCCGCTCGAGAACGAGCGTAGCATTCGTCCCCCCGAAGCCAAAGGCGTTCGAGAGAGCGGCGCGAACGGGCTGGCGGCGAGGTCCGCCCGTCACGTGGTCCAGGTCGCACCCGGGCCCAGGATCCTCGAGGTTGAGGGTGGGCGGGATCGTCTCCTCGCGGATCGCCAGTGCCGTCAGCGCCGCCTCCAGCGCCCCCGCGGCGCCGAGGAGGTGTCCAGTGGCCCCCTTGGTCGAGGAGACGGCGACCGGCCTGCCACCGGTCAGGGCCCTGATGGCCGCGGCCTCGACCCTGTCTCCCAGAGGCGTCGACGTGGCGTGTGCGTTGACGTAGTCCACGCATGAGGGCTCGAGGCCCGCGTCCTCGAGGGCCATCCGCATGGCAGCCAGGGCGCCCGCGCCCTCGGGATCGGGCTGGGTGATGTCGTGGGCGTCGGACGCGGCGCCGTAGCCCGAGAGACGCGCGTACGGGCGGCCGCCGCGATCGAGGGCCGCATCCTCGGGCTCGAGGACGAGCACGGCCGCCCCCTCCGCGAGCACGAATCCGTCGCGGGCCGCGTCGAACGGGCACGAGGCGCGTGAAGGATCCACGTCGCGGGTCGACAGGGCCCGCATGGCGGCGAAGCCTCCGATGCCAAGAGGCGTGACGGCCGCTTCGGCGCCTCCGGCGATGACCAGGTCGGCGGAGCCCGAGCGCAGGAGGTGGAAGGCCTCACCCAGTGCATGAGCGCCCGAGGCGCAGGCCGTGGCCAGGGTGAGCGACCGCCCCGTGACGGCGTGGATCAAGGAGATCCATCCTGCCGCCATGTTGGGGATGATCATGGGGATGAAGTAGGGGGTGATGAACCGCGGCCCCTTCTCCCGCAGGGCGTCGTGGTTCCTCTCGATGGTCTCGAGGCCGCCGAGGCCCACACCCATGAAAACCGCCGAGCGGGCGGGAAGATCGCCCGCCTCGAGCGACGCGTCATCGAGGGCGAGCTGAGCCGCACCGCAGGCGAGCTGCGCGTAGCGATCCATGTGCCTGATGCGGGCACGCGGGAGGAACCGCTCGGGCTCGAAGTCGTCGACCTGGCCCGCGCATTGCACGGAGAAGTCCGCTGCGTCGAAGCGCGTCAGCGGGCCGATGCCCGGCCGGCCCTCGATCAGGGCGGACCAGCTCTCGCGCGTTCCCGTGGCAAGGGGAGTGACGAGTCCGATCCCCGTGATCGCCACTCGGCGGGTGCTCATTCCCGGAGCCGCCTCTTGACGTATCCGACGGCGTCGTCGACCGAGCGCAGGGCGTCGATGTCCCCGTCCGGGATCTCGATGTCGAACACGGACTGGAGCTCGAGCACGATCTCCATGATCTGGAGCGACTGGCAGCCCAGATCCTCGATGAAGAGCATGTCCGGCTTGACGTCGGACTCGTCGTATCCGGTCACGGCGGCGATTGCGGATATCACCTCGCCCTGGAGATCCCGGCCGGTGTTCTTCAGCGGTTCCGCCATGACGCCTGTATAAAAGAACGGTGTGGTTTGATCAAGCCATGCCGGGCACGCGCTTGATCCGGGCGCCGACCGAGGAGAGCTTGCTCACGATGTCCTCGTAGCCCCGGTCGATGTGGTAGATGCGCAGGACCTCCGTGAGTCCCGAGGCGGCGAGACCAGCCAGGACGAGGCTCGCCGAGGCCCTCAGATCGGTGGCCATGACCTTGGCGCCGGAGAGGCCGTCGACCCCGGTCACCGTGGCGAGCGAGCCCCTGACGGAGATCTTCGCTCCCATTCGCTGCAGCTCGGCCACGTGCATGAACCTGTTCTCGAACACCTTCTCCTCGATGACGGAGCGGCCGCGCGCGAGGCACAGGAGGGTCATCATCTGGGCCTGCATGTCCGTGGGAAAGCCCGGGTAGGGCGCCGTGCGGATGTCCACGGGCAGGATGTCGCCCTCGCGCTTGACGCGGATGCCCTCGGCGGTGGCGTCGATCGTCACGCCCGCCTCCACGAGCCTGTCGATGAACGAGCCCATGTGATCCACGCGGGCGCCCTTGAGGAGCACGTCCCCGCCCGTCAGCGCCACGGCCGCCATGTAGGTGCCCGCCTCGATCCGGTCCGGGATGATGGCGTGGTCCGGGGGATGGAGCTCCTTGACCCCCTCGATCGTCACCACGTCCGTTCCGGCACCCGAGATGTTCGCGCCCATCTTGTTGAGCACCGTGGCCAGCTCCTCGACCTCCGGCTCGCGGGCCGCGCCGACGAGCATCGTCCGGCCCGAGGCGAGCACGGCGGCCATCATGAGGTTCTCGGTTCCTCCCACGGTGGGCAGGTCGAAGTGCACCTCCGCGCCCCACAGCCCCCCCGGAGCGCGTGCCTCGATGTAGCCCTCGGCGAGCTCGATCTCCGCGCCGAGCTTGGCCAGACCCTTGAGGTGCTGGTCCACGGGCCGCGCGCCGATGGCGCAGCCTCCGGGAAGCGAGACGCGCGCCCTGCCGAAGCGCGCGAGCATGGGCCCGAGGACGAGAACCGAGGCCCGCATGCGCTTGACGTGATCGTAGGGCGCCTCGACGTCGCCGAGCCCCGAGGTGTCGACGCGAACGCGGTGCGCCGGTCCGTCGCGCTTCACCGTGCAGCCGAGGTGGGAGAGGAGCTTGCCGAGCGTGGCGATGTCGTTCAGATCGGGAACGTTCCTGAACACGCACTCGCCGTCGGCGAGCAGCGCCGCGGTCATGATGGGCAGGGCGGCGTTCTTCGCCCCGCTCACGGTGAGGGTCCCCTCGAGCCTCACCCCTCCTTCGACGACGAAGTTCTCCACGCTGCACCCTCCTCGGTCCAGGCGCTCCAGTGTACATCACGCGCGCGAGCCGGGGCAACGCCGGGTCCTCGATGACAATCGACTTTTTCGCTCGAAAGGTGGAAACTGGAGGCTTGGACCGGCACATCAAGGGAATCTTCTTCGTCGACTACGTCCGGATGATCAAGGGCAGGAAGGACGTGGACTGGACGCGCCATCTCGGGCCCGGCGATCTCGAGCTCCTCTCGCAGCGCATCGAACCCGATGCGTGGTACCCCCTCGGAGCCTTCGAGCGCATGGGCCTCGCCATCCTCCAGGAGATCGGCGGGGCGAACATGGAGGTGGTCTACCACTGGGGCCGCCACTACATGGACGGGTTGTTCGAGATCCACGACACGCTGATCGTCAAGGGCGACCCCATGGAGTCCCTCATGCGCTTCCACATGCTCAGGAAGAGCTTCTTCGACTTCGACGCCCTGGAGCTGGACGGGCTCATGGGAACCGAGGTGAACCTCACGATCCTGTTCGGAATGAGCCGGGTGGCCGAGGAGGCCTCGGTCAACCAGACCCTCGGGTTCTTCGAGCGGCTCCTCGAGCTCTCGGGAGCCGAGGGCGTGACCCACGCGTTCGTGCAGAGGTCCTGGGAGGGCGCCCCGTCGACGATCATCCACCTGACCTGGAGCTAGGAGCAGACGCCCGAGGTCGTGTCGCACGTCGAGCCCGGACCGAACACTCCCTGGCACTGATCGTCCGACTCGCACATGGGCATGCAGAAGCCCGTGGGCCGCGAGGCCCCATCGGCGACGTAGGTGGCCGAGTCGAAGGTCGAGAGCGGTGCGCAGGCCTGGTCCGTGCGATCGCACCCGTTCGATCCGAGCGGCGCCCCGGGGCCGTCGCACCCGGGCCAGCACATGTTCCAGCCGCAGATGCCCTCGGCCACGCCGCCCGTTCCGGCCGGGCCGCAGATGGCAGAGTCCTCGGCGAGCGTCTCGTTGCATCGCACCGTGCAGAAGGGCAGGATCCACCAGGTGGCGCACTCGCCGATCCCGAGCGGCGAGGCGCAGTCAGAGCTGTCGTCGCACGCATCGCCGACGCCGCCCGAGCCCGAACCGTAGTTGCCGGGGAAGCAATACCCGTCCTCGCCTCCCGCCGGGGCGCCGCCGATCCAGGCCCAGGACGAGACGGGGAAGCACGCATGCTCCTCGCCCGGGGTCCTGCGGCACTCGAAGAACGGATCCGTGGCGTCCGAGCCCGTGTGGCACGGCCTCACGCAGAAGCCCATCGGGTCCTCGACGGAGCCGGAGTTGAGGCACGCCCCGCCCGCGTCATCGCAGCCCCGGCCCGTGAAGTTGCAGCCCATGCGCGAGCAGTACCCGCCCGGATAGTACTCCTCGCCCGTCTCGGGATCGCGCCATGCCCAGCACTGCCCGTCCACGGGACACTCGGAATCGTGGTCGCACGCATCGCCGAAGCGGGCGCCGTCCCTTCCCAGGTTGATGCACGAGTAGCTCGCGCGGCAGTCGGCCACCTCCTCGGGGTCGTCACCGTCGCAGTAGTTCGAGCACTCCGAGTACCGGACCACCTCCTCG
>JAFDER010000673.1 GCA_019310245.1 Deltaproteobacteria bacterium | reverse complement strand
GCATGACGATGCGTGCCCCCATGTCTCTCGCCTCGCGAACGACCCGTGTCATCACCCCGGCCTCGAGCCCGCCGCTCACGTCCACGGCCGCGGGTCCGTAGAACCCGTGCTCGCGCCTGAACGCACGCCTCGCCTCCTGGCCGGTCACCATCACGCCCCTGACGAAGCACGAAAAGAACCTCTCGAAGGGACGATCCCCGAGTTGGCTCCCGATCCGCACGAGCCACCGGGCGAAGTGCGGGGTTCCGGCCAGCCTCCTGACGATCCACGAGGACGGGACCCCCATCTCGAGCAAGAGCCGTGCCACCCTGCTCTCGACGAGAATGCCTCCGCGGCCCGTATCGAATCAGAGACACCTGTGCTGCCCTCGACACGGTTGATTGTTCGGCCGCCGTCCTGCACACTGCGGTGCCATGTCCGCAAACTCAGGCGACCTGCGCCGGCGAGTGGGCCTCTTCTTCTCCCTCACCCCCGAGCGCGTGCTCGACGCGGTCGAGGAGCAGGGAGGCCTCACCACGGGCCTGTGCTATGCCCTCAACAGCCTCGAGAACCGCGTCTACGAGGTCGAGATCGAGGACTCGTCCCGCATCGTGGGCAAGTTCTACCGCCCCGACCGCTGGAGCAGGGAGACGATCCTCGACGAGCACGCGCTCCTCGCGGCGCTGCACGAGGCCGAGATCCCCGTCTGCCCTCCGCTGCCCTTCTCCGACGGCTCCACCCTCCACCGGACGCAGGAGGGCATCTTCTTCGCCCTCTTCCCGCGCACCGGCGGACGCGCCGTCGAGGAGCTCGACACCTCCGGCTACACGCAGCTCGGCCGCCTGATCGGCCGAATACACAACGTCTCCGCTTCCCTCTCGCTGCCCCACCGCCACGAGATCTCCCCGCGCACCTACGGCCGCCAGTGCCTCGACACGATCCTCGAGCGCACCACCATCACGGAGGGCCTCAAGGTGCGGTACGTCGACGCCGTCGAGCGGCTGATCGACATCGGCACCAGGCGCTTCGAGGGCAAGGAGACCTTCGTGGTCCACGGCGACTGCCACCGGGGCAACCTCCTCTCCGGCCCGGGAGGCTGGTTCTTCCTCGACTTCGACGACTCGGGCACCTCGCCGCCGGTCCAGGACATCTGGCTCCTGCTCCCGGCCCGCCGCGCGGACTGCCCCCGGGAGATCGAGGCCATGATCGAGGGCTACGAGGAGTTCCGCTCGTTCGACCACTCCTCCCTCGCACTCATCGAGGTCCTCAGGGCCCTGCGGTACGTGCGCTACGCCGCCTGGGTCGCCGCACGCTGGGACGATCCCGCCTTCCCGCGCGCCTTTCCCCAGTGGGGCACGGAAAACTACTGGCAGGGCCAGCTCGTCGATCTGCACGAGCAGCTCGCCATCCTCGAGGCCGAGGACGGACACGTTTCGTGGTAGACCCCGCGGTGGTACCGATCAGAGCGAGTTGCGGGGATCCACGCAGACGTTCTGGCCTCCCGCGCCCATGGGCAGGCACTCGTAGGCGCCGCAGGAGCCGGACCAGGGGCTGGAGCCGTCCTCGACGGCGTTCCAGCGGCAGTCGGCGTCGGTCCAGCACAGGGGGTGGCAGGACTTCGCGGTGATGGTCATGCCCATCATGACGCGAACCTCGGTCAGGATGGCCGAGCCGGCCGGGCAGGTGAAGAGATCCACGTCGCCCGTGGTGGGCACCATGTAGCAGAGCGTGCCCGTGCAGCCCACGGCGAGCAGGGTGCAGAAGCCCGAGGCGGCCTGGACGTCGATGCCCCGGGTCGAGTCCCGCGAGCTTCGCACGCATGCGAGCGTGCGGCTGGAGTCGGCGTGGGGGATGGCGTTGTCGCAGCCAACGAGGGTGCCGGCGGTGAAGTCGAGGACGTCGCAGCCCGAGGTGCACTGGCAGGGCGAGCCGATCGAACGGATGTTCAAGGTGCAGGACGTGGTGCAGATGTTCATCGTGTCGCTGTCCCCGTCGTCGCACTGCTCGCCGGGGTTCACCGCCCCGCTCGGACAGGGCGCCATGAGAGCCGAGCAGTCC
>JAFDER010000219.1 GCA_019310245.1 Deltaproteobacteria bacterium | reverse complement strand
CATTAACCCATGAAAAACGGGACCGGTCAACCAGAACAGGTGCATTCCACGAGAAGTAGGGCTACACTTCTCCGAGCGTGCGGGCTGAATGCCGGCGCGGGGGAGGTGAGCCGCCATGAAGACAGCACTCACGGTTTCGATGATCTCGGTACTCGTCCTCGTCGGGTGCAACAACTCGGTCGTCCGGACCCTGGACGGCTCACCGGACGCGGTTCCGGACATCGACGATACGGACACGGAGACGGACGTACCGGCCGAGGTGGATGAGGACGTGGTGGAGGACACGCCGATCACGGACACGGTCGTCGACCTCACCCCGGACGCGGACGATCCCGTGGAGGAGGACCCGTACGTCGACACGGTCGGGCTGGACTGCACGAGTGACGAGGACTGCGACGACGGCCTGTTCTGCAACGGCACCGAGTACTGCCATCCGGCGGGGGACTGCCGCCGGGCCCCCGCGCCCGACTGCGGCGACGGAGACGACTGCACCATAGACACCTGCATCGAGGAGACCGACTCGTGCGACCACGTGATGGAGGACGGCGACTCCGACGGCTTCGCACCCGAGTCGTGCGGCGGTCCCGACTGCGACGACACGGACGTGGCGATCAACCCGGACGCCGTCGACATCTGCGACGACGGCATCGATCAGGATTGCAACGGCGAGGATGCGGCTCCCGGTGCGTGCGCCTGCCCGATCACCGCGACCGTGCCGAGCACGCCGGACGGCAGCACCACGGGCATGCCGTCGCTCTACGAAGGCAGCTGCGCCAGGTCGACGGGTGCCCCGGAGGAGATCTACGAGCTGGTCCTCGGATCGGACACGGAGGTGTTCATCGAGCTCTATGCACCGGGCTGGTACGGGATCGTCTACGTCGTCGAGGCAACCTGCGACGGCACGGAGGTGGCCTGCATCATGGACTACGACCCCGGGCTCGGCCTCTCGCTGGCGGCCGGGACGTACTACCTCATCGTGGACGGCCGTGACACGGGCGACGACGGGGACTACACGCTCATGATAGATCCCTGGACGCCGCCCATCCTGATCGCGGGCAACGACGACTGCGGGAGCGTCTACTCGATCACGGCTGACGGCACCTACGGCGGCAACAACACGACGCTCTCGGACGACGCCCAGCCCGCCACGTGCGCCGGCACGTCGGTGGGCCGCGGAGGCCAGGACGCCTGGTTCACGTTCACGCTCACCTCGAGCTCTGCGATCCATCTGGACACGAGGGGCAGCACGTACGACACGGTGCTCTACGTCAGGCGGGGTTCGTGCACCGGCACGGAGGTGGCGTGTGACGACGACATCGGCGGAGGCGACACCGATTCCGAGATCGACGTCACGCTGCCGGCGGACACCTACTACGTCATCGTGGACGATTTCTACGACCTGACGGGAGACTACATCCTCACGGTCTCCGGCCTGTAGACGACATCCTCAGGATCCACCAGCGCAGCGCGGGCCGCAGGATCCGCGCGAGCGGGCGCCTCCAGCCCATCAGTGCACCGGTCTGCTTCAGGACGTCCTGGAAGGTCGAGCGCTGGTACCGGAGCAGGGCCTGGCTCTCCCCGGTGTCCAGCCAGTCCGTACAGTAGGGCTCGCTCCCGAACGCCTCATCCGGCAGGGCCCCGATGCCCATCACCTCCAGGAACCCCTCGAGATACTCCCGGTAGGTCAGACAGCACCCATCGCCGCCGCCCACGAGCAGCACGCGCCCCCACACATCGTCGCAGGACACGGCCGAGGCGAGGGCGAGCCCGGCGTCGTCGGGATGGATGATCTCGATCCGCGTCTCGAGCGGGATGCGGAACATGATGGGGTGCGGGGCCCTGAGGGCGATGGGCGGCACGTCGGCGAGCCGGACGATGCACCACGTCAACGAAGAGCCGCTGATCATTGCCTCGCACTCGATCTTGTGCCGCGTGTACTCGTCGGTCGGGGAAATCGGGTCGGTGACCCGTCGCGGCGGAGGCAGGTGGGTCGTGTGGCCGAAGACGTCGAGGGACGAGGTGAACAGCAACCTCGGGGGATCGGGAGCCTCCTCGCATGCCTCGACCACATTGCGCATCCCGTCCACGTTCACCTCGCGGCTCGCCGCCGGCTCCTCGAGGCAGAGCGGGGGAATCACGTACGCGAGGTGGATCACCACGTCCCGGCCGGCAACGGCGGCCCGCACGGAGGCCCGCTCCCTGACGTCTCCGAACACCACCTCCGCATCCCGGAAGCGGCGGCGCAGCCTCCTGCCAGCCCTGTCGGGCAGGACGAGGCAGGAGACGCGGTGCCCCTTCTCGAGAAGCGCGGGAACGGTGTGGCTGCCCACGTTCCCGGACGCACCGGTGACGAGGACGTTCATGCGGCGGCGGGTGGCTATTCCTCGCGGATGAGGTAGCGCTTCGTGAACATCTTGTCCGAGAGGCCCTTGTCGTACTTCGCGGACTTGACGAGGAGGGTCGTGGAGTGCTTCTTGCCATGATCCGTCATGGTCATGACGGTGGCAAGGTAGCGGCCGCCGAGCTGCTTGATCTTGGGCCGCACCTCGGGCTTCTTCTTCTTGCCGTTCTTGTCCATGAACAGGATCTTGGTGGCCGCCCAGTGGTTGTTCTTCTCGATCGTGACCTCGAGCTTGGGCCAGGCCTTGTCCTTGCCGGATTTCTGCTCGAGCGTCAGGACCGCCTTCTCGGACGTCTCGCTCTTGATCTTGGGGGTGTAGCTCTTGTGCAGGTGCTTCGTCGCCGTCTCGTCCGAGGTGTAGTCCATGCCGAACATGGTCTGCTTCTTGGCGTGGGAGGCGATCCTGCGCACCTTGTTGAACTCGGGCTCGTAGACGTAGATCGTGTCCTCATCCTTGCTCAGCACGGCCATGCCGGCCACGTCGGGCGGCTCGTCCATGACGATGAGCCTCTTCTCGCCCTTCTCCCAGACATTGTACTTGAGCTCGCTCTTCTTGCCGTCCTTGTCCTTGACGATGGTCTTGATCTTGAGCTGGGAGTCCTGATACCCGAAGTGCAAGTCATCGCTCTTCTTGAGGATCTCGAGGGCCGTGAGCGACCCCGGCGACTTATCGTCCTTGGCCGAGGCGTCCAGGCCCAGGAGGATCGGAACGGCCAGGAGCGAGAGGACCGCGATTGCTGTGGTGAGTGACGACCTCGACGCCTTCATCATGTGGACCTCCTTCGCACCGGAATTCTAAACGCATAGACCGTACCAGGTCCGCGAAACTTCACCACCGCGGGCGACGCGTGCGAAATCGCACGGAACTCCGGGACCAGCTGCCCGTGGCAACGCGCCAGAATCCGTTGTAGTATCGGTCCCCTGGATCATGCCGGAGAAGCACACGCGAAAGAGCGCCACGGCCCTCGTCGAAGCCCTGTACACGATGAAGGGGGGCAGCCCGCAGGGATGGGCAGACGGCCACATCGAGACGCTCATCCAGATCGCGGCAGGCTACCAGTTCCGCGAGACCGGCGTGGTCGAGCACCTCAGGCGGATCTCTGCCTACGTGGCGCTCCTGGCCGAGGCCATGGGCTGGTCGGAGCTGCAGGTCAGGCTCTTCCAGCACGCATCCATCTTTCACGATGTGGGCATGGTGGATGTCCCGGCATCGATCGTCAACAAGCAGGGCGCGCTGGGCGAGGACGAGAAGGCCCTCATGCAGAAGCACACCGATCTCGGCAGGGCCCTGCTCCAGGAATCGAACACGCAGCTCCTCGAGGCGGCCTCGGAGCTCGCGATGTGCCACCACGAGCGGTTCGACGGCTCGGGCTACCCACAGGGCCTGTCCGGCATGGACATCCCCATGGGCTCGCGCATCCTGATGGTGGCCGACGTGTTCGACGCGCTGACGACCGACAGGCCCTTCAAGCAGGCCTACCCCTTCGTGGTGGCCCACGAGATCGTGCAGGCCATGTCCGGCTCGCACTTCGACCCGGAGGTCGTGGAGGCCGTGGCGCTCCGGAAGGAGGCCTTCGAGAAGGCGTGCGCGAGCCTGGCCTCGCAGGGGGACCTCCAGCACAAGGGCTTCCGCATCAGCGCGAGGGACGAGACCAAGGGGGAGCTGTTCAGCATCGCGAGCGAGGGCTACTTCTCCTGTCCGTTCTGCAGAGAGCTACACCCGCGCACGCTCGACGTGTGCCCCCCCTACGAGATCCAGCTCACCGACATCCACAAGCTCTCCGGCCTGGTCGTCGATGACAAGTACAAGCTGCGAGGCGCGCTGGGCGTGGGCGGGATGGGCACGGTGTACGAGGCGAGGCACCTTCTCATCGACCGGACGCTCGCCATCAAGTTCCTCGACCCCTCCCTCGCGCACGATTCGGAGACGCTCACGCGGTTCTCGAACGAGGCGCGCGTTTTCTCGACCGTGGGCCACCCCAACCTCGTCGAGATCACCGACATGGGCAAGACTGCCGAGGGCATCCCCTACATGGTGATGGAAAAGCTCGAGGGCACGGACCTGGCCCGCCTGATGATGGAGCACGGAAAGCTGACTCCCATCGCGGCGGTGACGATCGCGCTCGAGATCCTGCGCACCCTCGATGCCGTTCACGAGAAGGGCATCATCCACAGGGACCTCAAGCCCGAGAACATCTTCCTGATCGTCGTTGACGGGGCCGTCCGGGTCAAGCTCCTCGACTTCGGAATCTCGCGGCTGATCTCCAGCTCGAAGAAGAGCCGGCTCACCCAGAAGGGCATCGTGTTCGGCACGCCGCAGTACATGTCGCCCGAGCAGGCTCAGGGGAAGGACTCGGTGGACGAGCGCTCCGACGTGTTCACGATCGGCGAGATCCTCTACGAGACGCTCACCGGAAGGGAGGTCTTCCCCGGGGACAACAACCTGGCGATCCTCACCGCGGTGACCAGGTGCCGCGTCACGCCTCCCCGCCAGATCGAGCCCTCGATCCCGCCGGAGCTCGAGCAGGTCATCCTCACGGCTCTCGAGCGCAGCCAGGACAAGCGCTTCCAGAGCGCCGCGGAGTTCATGCAGCCTCTCGCCTCGTTCGCAAGAGCGGACGGGCGCTGGAAGCCGGGCAGGATCCTCGAGGTCGACCAGAGCCGGGTCCTGCCTCCGGAGCCGCGGTCCTAGAGTGTCTCGAGGAGCTGGATCACGGCATCGGGATCGCGCGCATCCGTCCTGCGGGCGAGCTTCTTGAGCGCCCCGGCCTCGATCTGCCTGATGCGCTCCCTGCTCAGATCGAAGATGCCGCCGATCTGGGCCAGGGTGTACGGCCCGCGGGAAGCCAGGTCCAGGAGGCATGTATCGGGCAGCTCGAGAGGCTCGAGCTCCGGCCGGTGGATGATCAGCCCCGGAGTGGGGTTCTGCGGATCACCCGTGGTGTAAGTGTCCAGGTAGAGGTGGTAGCGGCACCCGACCCACGGACAGGGCCGTGGACCGGCCTCGCACTCGGCGCGGAGGCGGGGCCTGCGCGCGAGCACCTCCTGGATCGCGTCGGGGATCTCGGGCAGGATCGCCGGGACCTGGACCTGCCTGCCCACGAGGAACCTGCGTCGCTTGCGGGTGGTCTCGCGCCTCGTGGCCGGGACCTTGAGGATGTCGATCGCTGAACTCATGCAGTCGTCCCCTCTCGGAAACTCATAACAGCCCGGCGGAGCCGATGTTCCACGGGACCGCAAAGATTGTCGAAGATCGCGTCTTCTGCTCTCTCGATGGAGCTGAATCCGGGAATCGCTGTGATTAGACGGCGAACCGGCCAGAACCATTTGTCCAGGGGCCGATATTCGCACCTTGCGGGGACATTCTGGGGCCACAGGAGCGAAACAGGGCCGATCTGGCCGATTTTTGGACACTTTCGGCTCAATGAGTATCATGTGGTGGCCTAGCGGCTCCATCACGCCGAGCTGATGGACGGATCCCGGGAGGTCGAGGTATGGGACAAGGACGAAGGACCGAG
>JAFDER010000218.1 GCA_019310245.1 Deltaproteobacteria bacterium | reverse complement strand
CCGCTCGTCCGAGTCCGACAGACCGTCGTTGTCCGAGTCCGAGTCCAGGAAGTCCGGAAGCTCGTCGCCCGTCGGGTTGCCCGCCGAGTCGTAGCCCCAGTCCGAGTTCGCGGGATTGGTGCACAGGTCGTCGTCTCCCGCCTCCACCGAGTCGGGGATCGTGTCCCCGTCCGAGTCCAAGTCCAGGTTGTTGGGGATCGTGTCCCCGTCGAAGTCGCTCGTGCCCTCGATGGAGTCGGGGATCGTGTCCCCGTCCGAGTCGGTGTACCCGTCGCAGGGGCCCGCACCGTCCGGGAGCCACTCCTCGGGCGTGTCGGCACCCCCATCCAGGTAGACGTCGTCGAGCGCGCTGCAGCTCCATGAGGCCAGTGCCAGGATGATGGTCAGTGCTAAAGTGGCTTTCATCGTTCTTTCTCCCTTCAAGTCGTTACTCTGGATCTTCACTGCCCGGCGCACTGCAGGGCGAGCTTGCCCGCCTGTGCGCCCAGAACGCCCCCGCCGGCCTGGACGGCCTTGATGTGGAAGATCGCCGCCGAGCAGTCCGACATCTTCACGACCAGGATCTTCGCGAGCGACAGGTGCACCCGCTTGGCCTGAGACCCGGTGGGGAACTTGACGAGGTAGCTCTCGAACATGTTCCTCGCCCTCTTGTAGTTGCCGTTCTTGGACTGCGCGACGCCTCCGAGGTACAGGGCCTCGTCGAGGTGCCGGCCGTCCGGGAACCGCTTCAGGTAGACATCGATGACGCTCGAGGCCTCCTGCGTCTTGCCGAGCTTCCTCATGTAGATGTCCGCGGCCCGGATCATGGCCTTCTCGGCCTTCTTGCCCTGGCCGGCGCCGGCCCCGTCGAGGTAGGCCTGGGCCGCCTCGGACCACATGCCCGCGTGGCGGTAGGCCTCGCCCGCGGCGAGGAGGAACGAGGCGCCCTTCTGTGCCTTGCCGTTCTTCTCGACGAGGATCAGGGCCGCTTCCACGTCGCCTGCCGCGAGCAGCCTGTGGATCTTCGCGACGAGCGTGAGGTGCTCGACCTGCTCCTCGATCGTCTCGGTCTGCGCCGGGCCCCGCGGGACCACCACGCCGCTCGTGATGCGCGCCAGGCGGCCCAGGGCGTGCGTGTCGGGCTCGCCGTCGGCCACCGACCAGGTCATCATGTCGAGCGCCTTGGTCTTTGTCACCCGGAAGACGCGGCCCTTGCCCATGCGCTGCACCTCGACGGTGCCCGTGGACACGGCGGCGTCGGTCAGGCGGCCGTTTCTCGCTGCGACCGTGAACACGGTGCCGCGGACGATGAGCGAGGCGTTGGAGCCCTCGATGCGCATCGACATGCGCGGCTCCCCGTTCTCGGGCGGGGGAACGCGGGCGGCGAGGACCCCGCCGCCGAGGCCCACGTGGACGCTCCGCGTGTGGATCTGCCAGATGTCGAGTCGGCCCTCTCCGTCGAGCACGACGGCCAGGCCGTTGGGGAACGAGATGCCGATCGCGGACCCCTTCGAGCTCTCGACCCAGTCGCCGTCGATGATCTGATCCCCCTCGGAGAGGATGATCCTGCTGCCGTCGCGGGCGAGCACGACGCTGCCCTCGAGGAGCGAGATCCGGCCCGTCATCTCGCGGTTTCCTGGCAGGTCCTCGTCCATGACGGCGATCTCGATCGTCCTGCCGCTGATCTGCGGGCGGTCCTCCCGGAATCCGTGCGCCGTGAGCAGGCCGATCGAGCCGGAGATGACGACGAGCGCGGTGGCGAGCCCGGCGATCTTGAGCGGAGCCGCCTTCCATCTCCGTTTCATGTCCCTGCGTTCGAGGATCGAGCCGTCCTGCATCTGCTCCCTGAGGAAGTCCCAGATGGGGTCGCTTCCCGGATTCCTGTCGGTCGGAGTCATCGTGTTCCTCCGAGGCTGGAGAGCCATTCGCCGAGCACGGGGTCCTTTCGCGCGTGCTTTCGCAGGGCGCGGCGGCCGCGCAGGATCCTCAGCCTGACGGCGTTCTCGGAGGCCCCCACCATTGCTGCAATCTCAGGCACCGGCTTGTTCTCGATGTAGTACAGCACGCAGGCGATCCTGTACTCGGCCTTGATCCTGTCCAGCATCTCCATGAGCCGGCGGAGCTTGTCGATCCTCTCGACCTCCTCGGCCGGGCCATCCTCGATAGGTGGCCAGTTCTCTCGCTCGGCAACCGTCTCCCGCAGGAGGATCCCGCGCCGTTGCTTGCGCAGCCACGTGCGCGCCACGTTGGCTGCGATGGCGCCCGCGAAGCCCTCGATGGATCCCTCGCCCCTGTAGGTCCTGCGGGCTTTGATGAAGGCTTCCATGGCTACCTGCACGATGTCCTCCAGATCGTCCCTGTACCCGAGCAGCCTGAAGACCGTCCCCCGGACCCTGCCGTAGACGGCCGTCAGCTCCCGCTCGTCCAAGGGTGGCACTTTCTCCTGGTCTGCCCCCTGGCTCATGAGGGAAGTCTACGCCCTGAGCGTAAGTTGTTCACCCCAATTTGCGGCCGGACCTCAGATGGAGAAGCAGAGCATGAGGGCGGCTCCGAAGCGGAACTGGGAAATCTCGAAGATCACTGTGTTTTCGAGGATGAAGCGCTCGCGCCGGAACAGGTTCTCGAAGCTCACGCCGACCGCAATGGCCACCCGCTCGACGATGGCGATCCGCACGTCCACGCCGGCCCACACCGCCGGGTGGAGGCGCAGGTACTTCTCCACGCTGCGCATCGTCACCGTCGTGTTCGAGAGGCCGAGGTGGAGGCCGGCGACCGGGAGGATGGCGACCCTCTCGTGGGCCAGGATGTCGTAGCGTACGCCCACGCCGATCAGGATCTGGGTGTTTCTCAGGTGCGCGTACGTGGGATAGGTGACCGTCACCGGGCTCTGGCGGAACGCGACGGCCACGTCGGTGAAGATCTCCAGCCTCTTCATGGGCAGGAATGCCACGTCGAAGACGAAGCCGTGATACCAGTGGTTGCGCGTGGGGTAGCCGCTCAGCAGGTACCCCACGTCGAGGCGCATCATGGCCGGAGCCGCCACCGCGGAGCGCCTCTCGTCCGGGATGGCCAGGTCCATCAGGCCTTCCTCATCGACGATCTGTTCGATGTCCGAGTACAGCGATGCCCCCATGATGATGCGGATGTGGAACGCGACGTCCGCGTCGTCGATGGCGCCGCTCGCGTCCGAGGACTGGAGCGTCCTGGAGATGATCTGCACGACGGCGGGATCGTAGACGTGCATCGTCAGGAGCACGTCCTGCGCCGCTCCGGTCCTCGAGAACCACACGGAGAAGAGCGCTCCCAGCTCGACGGTCCTCGCGGCGATGAGCCCGGGGACCATTCCCGTGGGGGCGGTCTGCACGGGCGCGTCGGGCATGAGCATGATGTGGAGGTCGAAGTCCGAGAGCTCTCCCTCGAGCGCCAGGTGCATGGACTCGCATGCTCCGGGCCCCGTTCCCAGCTGGACCTCGTCGCAGAACAGGAGCACCTTGTGGCCGTGCTGGGCCCCGGCCGTGCCGGGCGCGAGTGCGAGGGCGAGGCAGGCGAGACGCACTGCTGCCGGGAATCCGCTGCTGCCCATTGCGCTCCTCGCCGCCGGGCCCAGCCGGGCCGCGGGCAGATCGAGTCTAACTCATAGATCCGCGCATATGCGAGGGATTTGTGCTTCCCGTTCCATCCAGGTGAACAACTTTCCTCTTTACTTTAGACTGACATGGATGAGCGGGCGAGGTGTGCCCGGGAGGATGCAGCATGAGAGCACGAATCGGGATATTCACCTTTGCCATCATGGCTCTGGCCTGCACGGCCCTCGAGCCGGAAGGCCCGCCCGCCGACGACTTCGGCGTCGCCACGTTCGCACTGAGGGACCTCGACTCCGAGGAGGCCGCCTTCCTCGAGATCATCAACGATTACAGGACGGAAAACGGGCTCGGCACGCTGACGGCCTCGCGCTCGATCAACCAGGCGGCCTACGACCACTCCCTGGACATGGGCCAGCAGGGCTACTTCGCCCACACCAGCCTCGACGGCCGCTCGCCCTGGGACAGGATGTGCGCCGGCGGTCACGAGCCCGCCTGCACCGGCTCGGCGATGATGGGCGAGAACATCGCGGCCGGCAACGCCGACGCCTGGAGCACGTTCGTGCAGTGGCGCGAGTCGCCGGGCCACAACGCCAACATGCTCACCGGAGGGTTCACTTGCATCGGCATCGGCAGGGCGCAGGTCCCGGGCTCGCCCTACAGGGTCTACTGGACGACGGACTTCTCGTCGGTCGTGGATCACCCCGTGTGCGACTGCACCGGGAGCGAGACGCGCCCCTGCTCGAACGGCCCGTGCAGCGGCGTGGAGGCCTGCGACGGGTGCTACTGGGGCGCGTGCGACGCGCCCGCGCCCACGGATGAGGTGTGCGACGGCGTGGACAACGACTGCGACGGCCTGATCGACGAGGACGACGTGTGCGACACGTGCACGCCCAGCGAGGAGGTGTGCGATGGCGTGGACAACGACTGCGACGGACTCGTGGACGAGGACGGGGTGTGCGACTGCGTGCCCTCGGACGAGGTGTGTGACGGCGTGGACAACGACTGCGACGGTCTGATCGATGAGGACGACGTGTGCGGGGGCTGCACGCCCTCGGACGAGATCTGCGACGGGGTGGACAACGACTGCGACGGACTCGTGGACGAGGACGGCGCGTGCGGCCCCGGTGCCGAGTGGGAGCCGATGAGCGTGCAGGGGGGCTGCTCCTGCGGCATCGCCGGTGAGAGGGGACATGGGGGGGCGGCCCTCGCGCTCCTCATCCTGCTCGCGCTGGTCGCCATTCGAACGAGGAAGGAGCCGTCATGAAGAAGCTCTCCATCATCCTGTCGCTCGCTGTTTTCGCCGCGCTCGCCGGCTGCGACCAGGACAGCGACTACACCATCCCCGACGGCGACACGGCCTCCGAGCCTGACGGCGCCCCCGACGGCATCGTTCCCGACGGCGCCGAGGATCCCACCGACGATCCGGCCCCGGGCGATCCCGCCGCGGACCCGGTGGAGGACGACCCTGGCAGCACGACGCTCGATCCGCCGGCCGGCGGGAGCTCCGGCGGCACGGGCGGCACGGCCGCCAGCGGCGAGACGCGCGTCACGGGATCGGGCGTCTCGTATCATCTCATCGCGCCATCGGGCGCGGGGCCGCACCCGCTCATGATCGTGTACTCGGGAACCGAGGGCGGCTCCATGATGACGAGCAACGTCCAGTCCGTGATGGCATATGCCGGCCTCTCCAGCGTCATCTTCGGGATCCTCGACGGGGTGGTCTACCGCGGGAACGCTACGGCCGGGGCGGACGTGATCGACCACCTGCGCGGCCTGTACAACGTGGACAACGACCGGACGTACCTGCTGAGCGAGTCGGCAGGCACCACGGCGGGCCTGGCGCTGGGTCTCGATCTCAGGCAGTCGTACTTCGCCGCCTACTGGGCCAACGACGTCAACGCCAGCGGCACGCCCACGCTCACGGCCTCGGAGCTGGGGTTCGCACCCTACGGCAACGCCGGGCCGGGAGGCGACTGGCCCGATGCGAATATCATCGTGAACGGCATGGTCGCCGCGGGCTATCGCTGTCCCGAGCCGGCGCCCTACGACGGTTCCGGATCGGACACGCACGGGCACCCCGACCAGTTCGTCGCGGCCATGCAGTGGTTCGCCGGCAAGACCCGCCTCTAGGAGTCCGTCCGAGCAGGGATATGGGACCCTTCGACAGGCTCTGGGCCCCGGGGGCGGGACTGAATGGCAAATGTTCGCGGTTGTGTCGGAATCGTCAATGATGTAAGTGGGTTACGGGTAGGGAGCCTGTCCCCTAGCCCCCTAGCATGAGTTTACCGCCCGAGCCTAGAAGCTGCTGCGCAACCTGTTGAATATCAAGATTTATTTGGTGTGCATGGCGTATGACCTACCCACGTGCGAAGCGTTGGAGGTCGAGAGCATCGAACAGGTCACGCTGCGTTTTCGACATCGAGGAGATCGAGGTGCGGACGACGGGTGCACCCCGCTCACTATCCGGTGGAAAGACCATCATCATCTCACGAATGCCGCACAGGTGTTCCATGAGTTGCTTCATGGATAGGTCGATGTTCTTCATTGCCAGTTCACGACGCAGCAAGCTCATGAGCGTAAGGGCCAGCACGCAGGTGAAGACGTGCACGCGGATCTTCTGGTCGGTCCAGTGGTACTGGGGGCGTAACGCGATATGGTGAGGGTCCTTCATTTCACGGAATGCGCCCTCGACGTGATACTGGGCGCGGTATGCATGCACGATTTGCGCATCGCTCCACTGGTCGTTGTCCGTGAACAGGATGCTCTTGCCCAGTAATCTGTCCTGGAGTTCCGCCCACGCCTTGTGCTTGAAACGGTAGGTGAGCACGGGTACCGCGTCTCGCTCGCTCACCGTGGCCACGAAGAGCTCTTTCATGTGCTTGGCCTTGAGCAAGCCCTCGACCTTCTTGCGTGTCGTAGCGACCTTGGGTGGTGAGAGTCCGGGTGGCCATGGTCTTTTGCGCCACTTTCTCATCTGCTCGACGATCTCGCGGAAACGCTGCTGGCGCTTGCCGATCTCTCTGAGCAGGGTCTTGGACTGTGCGATGAAGAGACTTTCGTTGAAGGTGACCACGAGCGTGCGCTTGCGATCAAAGACCTTTTTGTGTGTGCGATAGGCCCACACTCCCGGCAAACCATCGTCGGCAAGCGACCGAAACTCCTGTCTCGGCACGGCGAGCAGATCCCGATGATGGGTGGGAGTCAGGGATCCGACGAAGTGGTACGGGGTGGCGTCGACAGCAGCCAGATTGTAGTCGGCGTTGTTTCCCTTGTCGAAGACAATGGTGACATGCTCCACACCGTCAACCAGCCTCTTGCAGCGAGAGACGAGCTTGCCCGTCAAGCTGGCAAACGTTTTGGCGTCGGGCTGGTTGCCCGGGTAGGTGTGGTGCAGAAGGGGCACATTGGAATCCGCCGTGACGAGAAGAGCGAGGCCAACGATCCGTAGCGAAGCGCGTCCTTCTTTGCTCTTGCCCCTCTGGGCGAGAGATGAGCGCTCGTTGAAGCTGTCGATGAAGGTGAAGAAGTTTGTGCCATCGAAGATCAGGTGGCTCAGGTCGATGTCGAACTCCTTGACGACACGGGCGATCAGCTCCTCCTCAATGTCATCGATGGCTCTCTCGGAGATCCTGTCCATGTTGTCCCAGAATCTCTGGCTTGTAAGCTGGCGCTTGTCGATGTCGAGTAGACGTCGCAGCACGGTCCCGTCAAACCAATCACCCACACCGGCTTTGCTGCGCGGGTCGATACACCGGTTGATCGTGGCAACGAGCAGGTAGGTGCCCACGCTGGGCCCTTTCCCCCTCTTGGGCACATGTCTGTCTATTGTGCCAACGAGGTCGAGACGTGACGCTAGGTCATACATGGCTGCGACGGCGCCAAGCTCAGTAACGAGTCCTTCCGTCAATGGATGGGGTACAGAGCGTGCTTCTTGCTTGTTGGAGACAGCAGCTATGATGTCTTCGAGCTTGCCCAGGTACTTCTGCCAGACGATCTTGGGCTTGCCGTCGACCCGCTTGCACTCGCGTGCATAGTAGTAGGTGTGGCCGCGGATCTTCTTGCGGGTCAGGCTGGCCATAGATTAGGTCATACACTATCCTGCTTCCGGTGTCAATATCAGGGATTGAACGCTGTTATCACCACATTGGCAGCCTGCAAATGTTAGGTCATACGTATCATCATCAATCGCACTGGAATGATAAGGGGTGCGCAGATCCGCCTGTGGCACGGATCTGCGAGGATCTTCGCCTTGATTCGATCGGCTCAGCGTCACTGGAAGGATGGCGCTAGGCGGTAAAGT
>JAFDER010000217.1 GCA_019310245.1 Deltaproteobacteria bacterium | reverse complement strand
CGTGCGGCCGATCCCCTCCTGCGTGAGCATGTTGTCCAGCGCCCCCACGGCCAGCTCCGTGCTCAGGATCAGCATGGGCAGCCACACGGGCATCGCGGGATGGAAGGTGAGCATCAGGACGAACAGGGGCACGGCGATCGACTCGAGCAGGTACAGGATCCACCATCTCGCCTTCACCGATGTCTCGGATCGCCTGACTCCCCTGATGAAATCGACGAGGTACTTCCAGGCAGATATCCACGTGACGCTGAGGATCACCAGGCAGAAGACCCACAGCGTGTTCTGGATGTTCAAGAGCAGCCTGACGAGGAAGCCGAACGTCATGAGACCGCCCATCGTCAGGAGCCTGGGATCCCACGTGCCGCGCAGCTTGCGCTTGAGCACGTGCAAGAGCCAGACCAGGCCGGCCAGCAGGCCCATGCACGAGAGCGTCCACGGACGCTCCGGAACGATGCCCACGAACAGGATGTAGCCGCCGGCGATCATCTGGATCGCGGTCTTGTACTTGGCCAGCGTGGCGGTCTTCATGGTGATGCCGTAACGCTCCGACATGGAGCGCATCGACGTGATCAGCGGATCGCGAAGAAGGATGAGGACGACGATCCAGTTCGCCATGAGGTCCATGATTCCCAGGGGCAGGAACACCATCGCCACGTAGATCTTGTCCGCGATGGGATCGCTCAGCCGGCCGAACCGGGTGAAGCCGTACCTGCGGGCGAGCATGCCGTCGAAGTAGTCCGTGACGCCGATGACCACGTACAGGGTCCAGGCCACGAGCTGGAGCCACCGGTTGTCCGTGAGCACGAGCGCCACGGGCAGGGGCATGAGCACGATGCGCGAGACGGTCAGCTGGTTCGCGGTGATCCTCAAGTTCCCTCTCTCGGGAGACGGATTCCAGCATATTTGAGGGCTGGAGGCAATGAACGGGGTGTTGTGGCGCGGAAACTTTTAGGCTAGTTTGCTCGATGAACTCTCGAGGCCCCTCGTCGGGGCCCGTGGAGGTATTCATGGCACAGGGACTGAACAAGGTGATTCTCATCGGAAACCTGGGAACGGATCCCGAGGTTCGCTACACCCAGTCCAACCAGGCGGTCGCCAAGTTCCGCCTGGCCACGACGGAGAACTTCACCGATCGCAACAAGAACAAGCAGAGCCGCACGGAGTGGCACTCCATCGTGGCCTGGGGCAGGACCGCGGAGACCGTGGGCCGCTTCCTCCGCAAGGGCCGGCAGGTCTACGTGGAGGGACGCATCCAGACCAGGCAGTGGGAGGGCAAGGACGGCAACAAGCGCTACACCACCGAGGTGGTTGCCCAGCGCGTCCTCTTCCTGGGAGGCAGGGGCGACGGGGACGGTCCTGCGCCGGGCGGGGGTGCGGGGGGTGCGGGGGCTCCCGCGGACGAGGGGTCGAAGGCTTCCGCGGACGAGGGGTTCGGCGATGTCATGGATCCGTTCTCCTCCGATTTCGAGTCCGGCGGATCGGCTTCGGGTGGGGGCGGGAGCAGTGACGACGACGACATGCCCTTCTGATCTGTTTGCTCGGCTTCTCGCGTAAAACCCCTTTTCCCCGGACCATATTTGTGTTTAACATGGGCACCTTGGCGTCGGTCCGTGCTCTGGACGAAACTTCGCGGAGGCAGCCTGATGAATCCCCTGTTCGAAACGCTCAAGAGTGAAGTCGAGAGACTCTTCACACTGTCCGAGCTCAACGCGATCATGGTCGATTATCTCGATCTCGATCCCGGCGGGATGGGTTTGGAGGGATTGGGCAAGGCGGCGCGGGTCGGGAAGCTGTTCGAGGTCTGCGGGCACCAGGGGCTCGTCGGGGCCCTGGCCGACGTCGTCATTGGCCTCAAGGGCAAGATGGTGGACCCCCGCGTCCACCAGATCCCGCGCACCCTCGCCCCCTACGATGCAGTGGACGACGTGCTGGCCGGCCGGTACGCAATCGGTCGGGAGATCGGACGCGGCGGCTTCGGCGTGATCTACGAGGCGGCGCTCGAGGGCGACGATGCCCGGTTCGCGGCCAAGATCGTGCGGCCCGACATCGCAGGTGCACCCACGACGAAATCGAGATACCTGACGTTCATGCGGTTGCTCGAGAAGCGCTCCATCGAGGGGCTGCCACCTATCGAGGCGGTTGGCGTTGCATCCGACGGCGCACCGTTCGTCATCTACAGGCGTCTCGAGGGGACGCCGCTCGACGAGCTCATCGGAGACGAGGGGCTGGGGTTCATGGAGGCGCGCGAGGTGCTGATCGCCGTTGCGAAGGTCCTCGGCACCCTGCACGAGAACGGCGTCGTGTACGCGGATCTGCGTCCCTCGAAGGTCATCGTTTCCGGCGAGGAAGGAGACAGGAACGTCACCCTGCTCCTTCCCGGCAACTATCGCCTGCTGTCACGTCCTCAGGGTGACGTCGGCCACACCGTCGTGCCCGTTGGTGGCGCACCCGCCTACATGCCGCCCGAGAGGATCCGGGGCTCTGCCGCGGACAAGCGCACCGATGTCTACCTGTTCGGCCTCCTGGCCACGGAGACCGTGACGGGGCAGCTGCCGTTCAAGGGCAAGTCCCCGGCCGATTTCTACGCGGGTCATCTCGGAGCCGATCCCGAGCTCCCGGGAAAGCTCAGGCCGCGCGCCGAGATCCCGGACAGCTTCGACAAGTTCGTCACCAGGTGCCTGGAGAAGGAACCCGGGCGGAGGTTCGCCGACTTCACGATGCTTGGCAGGGAGCTCGATGAGCTGTACGTCACCCACGAGGAGGCGCTCGCGATCAAGGCCGAGACGCGTCCCGCGACCGTCGAGGAGTTCGAGGCCATGGCGTCCGAGTTCCTCGAGGATCCGGATGTCGAGGAGATCGTGGACGAGACGATCATCCTCGCACGCGGGTCGGGAGCGTGGGAGAGGCTGATCGAGGTGATGAACGAGGGCGTCGAGAAGACGGAGCATGACGAGGACAAGGCCCGGATCCTCTTCCGTCTGGCGAAGGTGTACGAGCAGGAGATCAAGGATTTCGACGAGGCGGCGGCGACCTATCGCCTCCTCCTCGAGCTCGACCCCGAGGACGCGACGGCACGCTCCTCGCTCCAGCACAGCCTGCGCAAGGCGATGCAGTGGGAGGATCTCGTCGACATTCTCCTGGACGGCGTCGCGAAGGAGGAGGACCGCTCGGAGCGCGACAGGATGTTCCTCGACATTGCCAGGCTCTACGAGCACGAGATCGACCAGCCCTACAACGCGCTCGTCGTCCTCCTGCCCCTGCTGACCTCGAACCCGACGAACGAGGAGGTGGTGAGCTCCGTCAGGAGGCTGGCCAAGGCCACGAACAAGTGGGACGAGGTCCTCGCTGCCATCAACCAAACGATCGACCAGCCGGGCAATCCGCGCAAGGCCGCCGCGCTGTGCAACCTGGTGGCCACGGTGTACATGGACGAGGTGGGCCGCGCGGACTTCGCCGTGCCCTACTTCCAGAAAGCCCTGGCCATCTCTCCCAACGACGACGAGGCGCTGCGTGGACTCGAGGCGCTGTACAGGACGCAGAGCAACCACGAGGAGCTTGCCTCCGTGCTGCAGCGCAGGATCGAGGCGACGCAGAGCCCCGCCGAGAAGCGCAACATCCAGGCGGACCTCGCTTCCATCATGACGACGAACCTGGGAGACCAGGCGCGTGCCGTGGAGCTGTACGAGGAGATCCTCGACCAGGATCCGGCGCACGACGAGGCGTTCGCGTCCATGGAGCGGATCCTGGTGCGCGACGATCGGTGGGCCGATCTCGCGAAGATAACGGAGGCCAGGGCGAGGGCGGCTGGCGACGAGGTCACGTGCCGGGATGCGTACTACCTCCTGGCAGAGACCTACGATTCACGCCTGCAGGATCTCGACAAGGCGGCCGAGTGCTTCCGCAAGGTGCTCGAGATCCAGCCCGATCACGTGCCGTCACTCAAGGCCCTCGAGGTGATCTTCGCCCAGACGGGCGACTTCAAGGGTCTGGATTCCATCCTCGAGACCCAGACGGGACTCACCACGACGCCGAAGCAGCAGGTGGAGCTGAAGCTCCGCAGGGCATCGATCCACGAAGAGGAGTTCCTCGACCACGAGGCGAGCCTCGAGATCGTCGACCAGGCTCTCGACGTGGACGCGAAGAACCATACGGCGCTCACGGTGAAGGCCAGGCTGCTGAGGAAGCTGGAGCGGTGGGAGGACATCCTTGATGTCATGGACCGGCAGCTCGAGATCGAGGATGACGACGAGAGGAGGGTCGAGCTTCACCGGGCCCACGCTGCCCTGCTCGTCGAGAAGTTCGGCCGGTTCTGGGACGCGGCCGAGCGGCTGGAGAAGGCGCTCGAGATCATGGGAGGTATGGACACAGGCCTGGTGGGCATGATCGTCGAGGCATGCGAGAAGGCCGAGCGGTTCGACGCTGCCGTCTCGTGGCTCGAGAAGCTGGCCGGTCTCGAGGAGGGAGCCGGTGAGCGCGCCGAGAGGCTCGTCTCGGCGGGCGAGATCCTGGAGAACCGGCTGGAGGACCGCGAGCGCGCGATCAAGCTCTACCGCAAGGCCCTCGACGCCGATCCAAACAACGTCAAGGCGGCCGCCGCGATGCGCTCGACGTTCGCCAGCCGGGGCGACCACGGCGCTGCGCTCGACATGCTGCGCAAGGAGATCGAGGCCACCGAGGGGGACCTGAAGAAGGCGAAGCTCTACGGGGAGATGGGCCGCATCGCCCGCACCGAGCTCAAGGAGGACGAGCAGGCCATCGAGTTCTACGAGAAGGCCCACGAGCTGGACCCCACGCTCGTCGAGGCGGGAGAGTCTCTCGCGGAGCTCTATCGCTCGACAGAGCAGTGGGAGCTGGCACTCAGGATCTTCGAGAAGTTCGCGGCTTCCGCGGAGGCCATGGAATCGGACAAGGCCGCGGAGCTGTTCCTGCGCTTCGGCGAGGCCTGTCTCATGAGGGATGATCTCGACGGCGCCAAGAAGGCGCTGACCAAGGCGCGGGAGTTCGATCCCAAGGACAACAAGGTGCTCAAGAGCTGCGCCCAGGTCGCGTTCCTCAGGAACGAGCACGAGGAGGCCGCGTCACTATACGACGACTACCTTCTGAGAATGGGCGCCGAGCTCGAGGAGGTCGAGGAGGTCGAGATCCTGGTCCGGCTGGCCCGCTCGGCTCGTGAGCTCGGGGACATGCCGAAGGCGATCGAGAAGCTCGACAGCGCCTGCGAGATCGACGGCTCGAACAGCGAGGTGCTCGAGCTCCGGGCCGACATCCACGAGCAGAGGCAGGAGTGGACCGAGGCCGTGGAGGACCTGCGTGCCCTGATGGCCTCGGGACTCGACGACGACCGGCGCTTCGCGATCCTCGTCCGGATCGCGGATCTGTTCAAGGAGAAGATCGAGGACAACGAGAAGGCCGCGAAGAACCTGCAGGCGGCCCTCGAGATCCGCACCGAGGACCGCGCCTGCCTTGTCAAGCTCATGCAGGTCAACATGAGCCTCGAGCGCTGGAGCAAGGTCGTGGACGTGGTCCTGAAGCTCGCCGATCTCGTCGAGGACAAGCGCGAGCTCTCCACGTACTACAAGACCGCCGCCACGCTCAACGACCACTACCTCGAGCGCAAGGACGACGCGCTGACGTACTACGAACTCGCGCTCGACAACGACACCTCCCAGTTCAAGCTCTTCGATGCCATGGTGACGATCCTCACGGAGAAGAAGGACTGGAAGGAGCTCGAGAGGGCCTACCAGAAGATGATCGACCGTCTGCCCGAGGGCGTGGAGGCCAGCACCAAGGCCAACCTGTGGCACTCCCTCGGAGAGGTCTACCATCACCGTCTCGAGCAGGTCAGGGACGCGATCAACGCTTACGAGACCGCGCTCAAGCTCGAGCCGACCCAGCGCAACTGGCAGGAGGTGATGGCGGACCTCTACGGTGACGACCTGAA
>JAFDER010000216.1 GCA_019310245.1 Deltaproteobacteria bacterium | reverse complement strand
CGACACGGGCGCGCTGCACGAGGCCGTGGGCTTCAGGCCCTCGACGAGGGTGGATGACGGCCTGGCCCGGTTCGTCGAGTGGTTCCGCGAGTATCACGTATAGGACCTGTTGCCTCCTCGCATGGACGGTGTATAGTCCTCGAAGCACAGGGAGGTCCCATGAACCGGTTAGCACTCGTTCTGACAGCGGGGATCCTGGCGTGGGGATGCTCCTCGACCGGAACGCCGGCGGGAGACGCTTCCGTGGACGCGATCGCCGAGGTCGGCGACACCGTCGGCGACGTGCCGCTCGAGGTCCCGGATGCCATCGACGACCCGGTCGGCGATGTCGCTGAGGATGGGACCCCCGACGCCGTGGAGGATGCCGCCGAGGATGCGACCGAGGACCCGGCGTTCGACACGATCGCCGATGCGCCCGTGGACGTCCCGACGGACACGCCCTTCGAGACCGTGGACGTCAGGCCGGACTACCCGTACGACATTCCCTACGACCGGCCCCTGGACTGGACCCCGGATGCGGACTGGGACACGGGCGGTGACATCCCCGGTGACCGGCCCTACGACTTCCCGCGCGACAGGCCGGACGTCGAACTGGACTTCATCGGCCGGTAGACGCCTCCCGCGACAGGGTCAGGATCGCCTCGAGCACGCCTCCGGCGATGGCGTTCGACTTCTCGCTGATCGTCGTGGCGCGGCGGGGCTCGCACGTGGGGTCCACGTCGCCGATCTTCAGGCCGCGCGTCACGGCCCGGCCGTCGCGGATGAGCCCGCGCACCACGCCGCGCACGCCCGCCCTGATCGGCTCGCCGTCCACGTCGCCCAGGACCCGGCCCTCCTCGACCAGATCGCCGATCGCGGCGCGTCCCCGGAAGGTCCCGTCGCAGGGCGCCCTGAGCAGGATGGCGTCCCAGGGTGAGGCGCCGGAGCAGCAGGCCGAGGGCGGGCCGAGGTAGGCCTCGGGAGGCCCGGGGACGCCCGTGTCCGCGGCCGCGCTCCCCTCGTAGATCACCCGCCCCAGATCGTGCCCTGCCAGCGTCTCGACAACGGCGTGGCAGTCCCTGCCCGCGGCGAAGCCCGGACCCAGGGCGATGACGCGGGAGGCGTGGTCGATGCGCGTGCCCAGGTTGCGCTTCGCCATGGTGCCGTCCACCAGCACGTCGAACGGCCGCTGGTCCAGGATCGAGAGCCCGGGGTCCACGACGACCGGAACCTCGCCCCGGCTCCAGGCCCCGTCGAGCCCGTCGGGCTCGACCCGCACGGCCGTGACCCCCTCCACGGTGATCCTCCCCTCGTACACGGCCTCGCTGTACGAGACGAGCCTCCTCACGCAGAGAGGCTCGGCCAGCTCAGTGCAGGCCACACGCAGGTGCGCCAGGTGCGCCCTGCGGATGGAGCCGGAGACCAGATCTCCGGCCCCGCGGAAGAGAACGCTCGCTGCCATGCGATGAAATCTAGGACGCCGGGGCGAAATTCACAACCGGGCGGAGGCTTTGAGCTTGACATCTTCTGGTATAATGAAATGAAGGAGTACAGGGAGAGACGCGGCCATGACCCAGCCCATCCGGATACTGGTCATCGACGACGAGGAGGTGGTCCTCGCGAGTGTCGAGAAGATCCTCAAGCGCGACGGATCGATCATCGACAAGGTGATGAGCGCAGAAGCCGCGCTCGAGAAGATCGCGATCACCACGTACGACGTGGTGATCGCCGATCTCATGCTCCCGGGCATGAACGGGCTCGAGCTCCTGTGCAAGATCCGCGAGGACAAGCCCGACATCCCCACGATCATGATCACGGGCTTCGCCACGATCCAGAGCGCCACGCAGGCGATGAAGATCGGAGCGGTCGAGTACCTGCCCAAGCCCTTCACGCGATCCGAGCTCCGGGGCGCCGTGTTCCGCGCGATACGCCGCAGGAGCCTGCCCGCAGGCGTCAGGGCCGCGATCGCGGAGAGCGGCGCCGTGGAGACGCGAACGGGCACGTCCGCAACGACGACGGAGCCGGGCAGCGTCTACCGGGTCCCGGAGCACACCTGGCTCAAGATCGACGCGGACGGCAACGTGATCGTGGGAATGGACCCCGTGTTCGCCCTGACCCTGGGCACGCTGCGCGACTTCGAGCTGCCCATGGAGAACGAGCTCATCGAGCAGGGCCGCACGTGCCTGCACGCCGAGGACAACGAGGGCATCGCGCACGCCCTGTGCTCGCCCGTGAGCGGCCGCGTGCTCGCGGTCAACGACGACGTGGGCAAGAACCTCGACCTCGTGCTCACCGATCCCGAGGGCTCCGGCTGGCTGTTCAAGGTCCAGCCCATGGATCTCGAGACAGAGCTGGAGAGCCTGGTTCCGGACTAGCGGCGCCTCCCGCGCACGAGCAGGACCGCACCCACCGCGACGAGCACGGCCGCGAGAGCGAGCCACCCGATGCCGGGCCGGCCCGCCATGGCGCAGAAGGAGTAGGGGCCGATCTCGTCGCAGTCGCCCAGGTGCTCGCTGTAGACGTTCGAGGCCCACGGCAGGTCGGAGGGCGGCACGGGCCCGAGCGTCAGGTCGCCGGCCATGGCATCCGCCGAGAAGCGGCCCTGGTAGCGGTAGATGGACTGGGACGCGTTCCTGATCTCCACGAGCTCGGGAGTCCACTCCCCGGGCGGCTCGATGCCGAGGTCGTCGAACGTGGCGCAGGTCATGAAGTCGTCGCAGAACTGCAGGCCGTCCATGATCGTGGGCAGCTCCCAGCGCACGGAGGCGAGGCAGACCACCGTGCGGGCCGTGTTGCCCTCGAAGAACCGATCGAGCGCCGCGTCGAACTCGATCCCGTCCGTCGGCCTGACCGGGAGGTAGCCGAAGGGGTGGCTCGACGGCAGGAAGCCCTGCTCCTGATCGATGATGACCCAGAGGGTGAGATCGAGATGCTCGCCCTCGGGCGCGCCCAGCCCCGTGAGCCTGAGGGGATAGGCCGGGGGGTCCATCTCCGGCAGGACGAAGCGCACGGGCGCCAGCGGCTTCAGCGGATCCGCGTCGGCGGAAAGGCGGGCGGCGAAGAAGAACACGCCCTCGGTGTCCAGGGCCGCGAGGATGGCGTCCGCTCCGGCGGGCAGGGAGTACCCCTCGTCGGCGAGCCACGCCGCGACGTCGTCGCCGCCCTCCGCCGAGAGGATCACGTAGTCCAGCTCTCCCACCTCGCCCCGCTCCCAGATGGTGACGGACGCCTGGGACCCGTTCGACCTGCCTCCGCCGTACCCGTCGTTCTTGGCGGCGACGCACCCGCTCCCGCTGTCTTCCGAGCAGTACTTGAGGAACACGGGAGAGGTGATGAGCTCGAGCTGATCGAAGAAGTCGGCGCTCGACTCGTGCACCCGGGGCCGGACCGGGAACGGGATCACCCACGCGCTGGCGCCGACCTCGCGGTCGAACACGGGCTGGACGTGGATCTCCCAGACCAACGACCTGCGCCACATCACGGCGCGCTGGGCCGTGGCCCGGACCTCGAGGCTTCCGCCCGAGGACACGCTCCTGAACGCCATGCCGTCGGCCACCGCGGTGGAAGGAAGCAGGAACGTGATCCAGACGATGAAGACAGTCGCAGCGTTTCGCATCGCATCCCCTGTTCAAATGACAGTCTACACCACGCGTCCCGCCCGGCAAGCACGGACGGGGATTGCGGGGCGGCTGGCTCTCTCCTAGAGTGGAATGCATGAGAGGGCTGGTTCAGTGCCAGCTCTGCCCGAAGGCCTGCAGGATCGCCCCAGGCCAGTCGGGGGAGTGCCGGATTCGCATCAACGTTGATGGCAAGCTCCTTGCCGTCACGCACGGATTCCCTTGCGCGGTGCACGTGGATCCGATCGAGAAGAAGCCCCTGTTCCACTTCCTGCCGGGCACGCCCATCTTCTCGATCGCCACGGCGGGCTGCAACCTGCACTGCAAGAATTGCCAGAACTGGGAGATCTCGCAGGCCAACCCCGAGGACATCCAGGCCTACGACCTGCCTCCCGAGAGGGTCGTCGAGGTCGCCAGGGCAAAGGGCTGCACCTCCATCGCCTACACCTACACCGAGCCGCTCGTCTACTACGAGTACGCCCTCGAGGCCTCGACGAGGGCCAGGGAGGCGGGGATCAGGAACGTCCTGGTGACGGCGGGGTACGTGAACCCCGCCCCGGCGAGGAAGCTCTTCGAGGTCACGGACGCGGCGAACATCGACCTCAAGGCCATGGACGACGGGTTCTACCGCAACGTGTGCTCCGCAACCCTGGGGCCCGTGCTCGACACCCTGGTCATCGCGAAGGAGATGGGCGTGTGGGTCGAGGTCACCAACCTCATCATCCCCACGCTGAACGACGACCCCGCGATGATCCACAGGCTCGCGAAGTGGGTCGTGGACAACCTCGGCGCCGACACGCCCGTGCACTTCTCCAGGTTCTCGCCGCGCTTCAAGATGAAGAACCTGCCGCCCACGCCCGAGTCCACCCTGCTCGAGGCGCGGGCCGAGGCCCTGGATGCCGGCGTCCACCACGTCTACATCGGCAACGTGCCGGGAAGCGAGGGCGAGACCACGTTCTGCCCCGCAGACGGCACGCGGCTCATCCACAGGATCGGATTCACCGTCAAGAGCAACGAACTGACAGCAGGTGGCTGCCCCGTGTGCGGCACGCCCGTGGCCGGAGTGTGGGAATGAGAAGAGGGATCACCAGACGAAGGATGCTCGGCAGGCTGGCGCGCACCTCCGCGGGCCTGGTGGCCCTGGCGGTCGTGCCCGTCCTCGCGTCGGGCCGGAGGCGCGTCGAGAGGATCGGGCTCGCCGGGACGACGGTGCGCATCCGCGTGAGGCCGCTCAGGCTCGACGCCATCGGCGAGGGCCGGAGCCTGGCGGGCTAGCCCGACCGCGAGTCGATGGGCGCGTCCCTCCACGTCCTGTTCCTGCTCTTCGGAGCCTTCTCCATCCTGTCGCAGACCGTGATCCTGCGCGAGTACCTCGTCGCGTACGGCGGAAACGAGATCGCCCTCGGTCTGTTCTTCTCGACCTGGCTCCTGTGGGTGGGCGCTGGAGCGCTCATCGCCGGGAGGGTCGTGCGCAGGCTGACGGCAGAGAGGGCGTTCCTGATCGCCGCCCTCGCGTACGCGGTGACGCCCCTGCTGCAGACGACGCTCATCCGCTCGATGAGGCTGCTCGCCGGCGTGCCCGCCATGGAGACCTTCCCGTTCGACCGGCTCGCGGCCGTCACGCTGGCGACCAACATGCCGCTCAGCCTCCTCACCGGAGCACTGTTCACGATGGGAGCCACGATCGCGGCGCGCCGCACGGGAGCGGAGCGGGCCGTGACGCGCGTGTACCTGCTCGAGGCGCTGGGCGGCTTCGCCGGAGGGGCGGCGGCCACGCTGCTCGCCCACCTTCTCGTCAAGCCCGTCCCGATCCTCCTCGGTGCGTGCGCGGTCCTCTCCACCGGCGTGCTCGCCGCGGCCCTGCCCGGCCGCAAGCGCACCGCCGCGGCGGCGGGCGCCCTGGCCCTGGCCGCGGCGGCGGCCCTGCTGACGCCGCTCGGCGCGAGCATGGAGCGCGCGCTGCTCGATCGGCGCTGGAAGGCCACCCTCCCGGAGGCCGAGCTCCTGGAAAGCCTCGACACCCCCTACCGGAACGTGGCACTCGCACGGCTCGGCGAGCAGTCCGTCCTGCTCTTCGACGGCAGGGTGGCGGCAGCGTTCCCCGCCGTCCAGGATCCCGTGCAGGACGCCGCGCTCATCATGAGCGAGAGCCGCGGCGCACGGCGCGTTCTCCTCGTCGGGACGGCACCGGGCCTGATCGGGGAGCTGCTCGAGTACCCCGTCGAGGAGATCGTGCTCGTCGAGCCCGACGCCCTGATGATGGAGAGGCTCCGCGGGTTCCTGCCGGAGCCCGACAGGGCCGCCCTCGAGGACCCCCGGGTCGAGATCGAGCACATGGACCCCCGCTCGTACGTCGAG
>JAFDER010000215.1 GCA_019310245.1 Deltaproteobacteria bacterium | reverse complement strand
AGCTCGGCGGGGTCTTCATGGCGGCACCCGGGCCGAGCGGGCAGATCGTTCCCGTTCACGGCGTCAAGCCCGTGGTCTCGGAGCTCGAGGCGCTGGTCGAGAGGATCGGACAGGCCCGGGAGACCGTGACGGAGGGGGGTGGCAAATGAGACGCGCCCCACTGCCTCTGCTCGTCGTGCTCGGCCTTCTCGCACTTCCCACACCTGCCGCGGGATGGGTCCCACTGGACGGCAGCATCAGCCCGCCCAACCTTGTCTGGCCGTCGCTGCCCGTGTCCTGGGCCCTGAACTCGGCCGGCAGCGCGGACCTCGGGTTCGCCACGACGGAGACCACGATGATCGCCTCGTTCGCCACCTGGGGCGAGCCGCCCTGCTCGGCCTTTGCCACAAACTACCTGGGCTCGACCTCCGGCATGCCGGGCAGGGACAGTCAGAACATCCTGGGGTGGTTGGAGAGCGGCTGGCCGTACGGCGGGGGGGCGATCGGCGTCACCTCGACCATGTTCTCGAGCGCCTCGGCTCTCATGGAGGCGGACATCGTCTTCAACGGCGCGAACTTCACCTGGAGCATCACGGGCGGGGGCGGAGGCACGGTGGACACCCAGTCCATCGCCACACACGAGATGGGCCACTTCCTCGGACTCGACCATCCGCCCTGCACCATGGGACAGACCATGTGCGCCATCTACTCCGGCGGCACGGACGAGAGGACGCTCACCACGGACGACATCGACGGGGTGTGCGCCCTCTACCCGTCCGGGACGACTGGCTGCGTCAACGACGACGACTGCGACCCGGGCGAGCACTGCGAGGGCGGCTACTGCGTCCCGGACGCCGATCCCCTGGAGCCGTGCGACCCGTGCACGGACCACGAGCAGTGCGGCGGCGACGAGGATCTGTGCCTGGGCGGCTTCACCGACGGCGGGATGTACTGCGGCAAGGCGTGCGCCACGGCCGCCGAGTGCCCCACGGGGTTCGACTGCATCGAGATCGGAGGGGCGACCGCCCACCAGTGCGTCCCCGCCTCCTTCGACTGCTCGTCCATTCCCGACTGCGCGACGGACGACGACTGCCCGCCCGGCGAGATCTGCGTGGACGGCACCTGCGTGCCCGACACGACTCCCGACTGCTACACGGACGACGACTGTCCCGAGGGCGAGATCTGCGTGGACGGCACCTGCGTGCCCGACACGTCCCCGCACCTTCCCTGGTGCTCCGTGTGCACCACGCACGAGGAATGCGGCGGCACGGATGACCTGTGCCTGAGCGGGTTCGTGGACGGCACATCTCGCTGCGGCATCTCGTGCCTCAGCGTGTATGGCGACTGCGGCGAGGGCAAGACCTGCTTCCCCTTCGATGGCCTGCCCGACCAGTGCATCCCGGAGGACATGGACTGCTCGAACATCCCCGACGAGTGCGCGACGGACGGCGACTGCCCGCCCGGCCAGATCTGCGTCGACGGCACCTGCACCGATACCTACGAGCTGCGCATGGTGTCGGGATGCGGCTGCTCCCTCGCGGGTGCCAGCACCGGCGCCGCCGGCCTTGCGCTCGTGTTCGCGCTCGCCCTGGGCCTCTGGGGCCTGCAGCGCCGCAAAAATACCCGCTAGAGAAACCAAGACCCGCCCATCAGGAGGTGAGCTGCATGAAACCATCGCTTATCGGATTGTCTCTCCTGCTCGTCATCGCGCTCGGCTGTGGCTCGAAGAGCAAGAACCAGGAGGATGGTGAAGACACGAGCACGGACCCGGTGGACGATGGCACGGGAGGCGATGCGGCGGACGTTCCGGGCGATGCGACGACGGACGTTCCAGACGATGTGACGACGGACGTTCCGGACGAGGAGGTGGTGGAGACATCGGCCCTGGTGGTGGAAGTGACCACGCCCGGGTCCCCGCAATACGGGGAGGTGACCATCGAGTACCTCCTGCTGGACGACCGGGTCCCGCCCATCAATGGCGACATGACGGTGGAGTACTCGCTCGACGGCTCCAGCTTCGCCGCGGCCACGGAGGTGGCGGGTGGCGAGGGTGTCACGGACCTCACGTCCGCGGCCGGCGGCGCATCCCACACCTTCGTGTGGGACACCATGACCGACCTGGGCATGGGCCTGCACGACGTGGTGGTCCTGATCACCCCCCTCGACACGGGCACCACGCTCCTGGGCACGGCGGATCAGACCGAGACGTTCCGGGTGGTCAACGCCGAGTTCGCAGCCGGCGTGACGGCGCGGGTGTTCGATCCCGAGATGGGCGGCAGCCCGTCGACGGACGTGCAGTACAGGGCCGATCCGGCAGGCATCGACTTCGTCATCACGGTGAGCGTCGCCCGCGTGGACACGGGCGCCGAGGTGCGCAGGCTCGTCGACGGCACGGCCCAGGCCGGAGGCACGGACCACGTGGCCAGCTGGGACGGCACGGACGACTCCGGGGTCGTGGTGGACACCGGCGAGTACGAGGTGACGGTGGAAGCGGTGTACGAGACGCTGCCTGTTCTGACCGGGACCGACGGCGTGCACGTCGTCAGGCTCGGCGTCGTGGAGGTGGAGTACGTGAGCAACGGGACGGCAGGCGAGGAGTACCAGATGATGTACCACATCCGGAACACCTCGAAGTACACCTACTACGCCATCCCTGACGACAGGCCTCAGTGGGCCATGGGCCCCGAGAACGGAGAGCTCGAGGACATGGACACGGACGACGGCGCTGCCAGGCCGCTGCCGGCCGTGTGGACCACTCTCAACAGCCCGCCCCAGGACAGCGTGGACCCTGCAGGCGTGGAGGACGACAACTACAACCTGCCGGTGTGCTACAGGCGAGGCTCGGTGCCGCGGCTCAGCGTCAGCCTCGGCACGGGCGCGGTGTCCAACACCTCGCCCGGCACTCCCATCGTGGCCGGATACCCCCTGACCGGGATGCCCATCCGCCTGCTGGTCGCGGGAGCGGATCCGGTCACGGCCGGCACGAACGAGGACGTGAGCCCGGGCGTCACGGTGGACTTCATCCCCACCACGGCCCTTCCGGATGCCGTCCAGAAGCACGCCGTGAGCAACACGTTCAGCTTCGAGTACGAGGACGGCGGTTCGTGGGTGGCGGTCCCGGGCTCCATCACCACCGACCACACGATCTACACGATCTACGACGATCCCACCCTGATCGACTCGGGGACGCCCGTTGCGCCTTACCTGCCCTGGGTCAGGCTCGTGGACCTGGTCACCACCTGGGTGGACGGACCGGCCACGGCAGAGGACGTCTGCGGGACCGTGATCGCCCGGACCAACGACTACTTCGGCCTCGAGTACGACATCGCGAGCGGCGCCACCCACTACGCCTCGGGCGGCCTGAGCGCGCACGTGATGCAGATGTCCGACTTCATCGAGGACTGGGACGCGGGCACGTTCACGGTGGTCAACTGCTCCGACTGCGCGGTGATCTCCACCACCTTCGCCAACACCGTGGGCGTGGACCACCTCTACCAGATCCTCGGGCTCTACAACCGCATCAACCTCAACTACCAGATCCCCATCGGGCGCTGGTGGATGGTCCCGTTCTCCGGGTCCTTCCGCTACCACGCCGTGTCCACCTACGACTCGGGCACGACCACCAGCGACGCCACCTGCACGCTGGACGACGACTCGGACCCGCGGAGCTCGCCGCACACGGCCATCCTGCCGGTCAACATGCCCTATGCCACCTACAAGGCAAAGCTGTCGTGGAACCCGACGGGGTGGGGCTCGGTGCTCCTCAACCGCTGCGGGCAGCGCTGAGGGAGGTGAGGCATGAGACACTCATCAATAATCCTGATCTTCGCACTCACGCTCTCGAGCCTGGCGCTTGCTGGCCCACAGGCCGCAGAGGAGTACGGCTTCGATGGCTGGCCGGGCAAGAACGGAGCGCTCAAGCAGGGCGTGGCCCTGTGGGACGTGAGCCTTCCCGCCTACGAGGTGCACTCGCGCAGGGACAGGCTGACCACATCGGGCGAGGTGATCGTCCGGTTCCGGGACAAGGGTGGCAACAAGCCCATCTTCGAGGTGGCCCTCCGGGTGTTCGACGGCGTTCACGAGGCCCAGGAGCACCTCCTGACCTACCTCGACACTTCCACCCTCCACCTTCCCTTCTCCAAGACACTGGGGCTCGACGTGGGTGACGTGGCCTTCGCCACCATGAACGGCGAGGTGCTCGACAACGCCGTGTTCACGAGAAACAACGTCTACGTGCGCGTGAGCCTGCTGGCCTCATCCGCCTGCACCAGCCTCGGCCCGCTCGTCTCGCACACGGCGCGCAAGATCGACCAGACAGTCGAGGCCGAGAAGCAGACCCTGAAGGCCAAGGGCCTCTCGAAGCCGAAGATCAAGAAGTTCGGTCCCGCATCCCTCACTCTCCGGCCCAACGAGCCCACGGACCTCCATCTCCAGGCGAGCGATCCCCTCGGAGGCTCCCTCGAGTACCACTTCGACGAGGCAGGCGGAATGGTCTGGCAGGAGCAGGGCAGGTGGATGTTCATGGCCGAGAAGCCCCTCACCTACACCGTGTCGGTCTACGTGCTCAACGAGCACTTCCTCATGGCGACCAGGAGTGTGTCCATCGAGGTCATCAAGTAGTCATCTCCAGCCTCTACCCCGAACTCCATGTGCTCGACGACGAGGACGGACGCCGTGGAGGCGTCTCGGAGCCAGCAGGCATGCTCCCGAGGCGCTCATGTTCTTGTCGTTGATGACGATCTGGTTGTATCCGAGCAGGGTTCCATGAATACGCTTCACCGTGCCCCTCACGGTCACGTCACTGCTGGCCGGGGTTGCACATCCAGCACCTGGTGCTCTCCTCGTAGTACCAGTCACAGTAGTCCCAGTCCTTGGGAGTCTCCTCGTAGCAGTAGTCGGATACGTCCAGGGGTTCACCGAGAGCGCCCGCACAGCCCGACAGCCCGACGACGCTCAAGGCGACGACCAGGATGATCGCCAGGCCCGTTCTTCCTGTCCGGGGCAGCCTCGTGGAGTCTATCTGCATCAGTGTTCGCACATCCACACTTTCAACTTGCGATTCTATCAGACCGCACGCCTCCTGCGCCATGCAAGGATCCCGCAGCCCGCGAGGCCAAGGAGCGTGAGGAGAGAGATGGCCGCACCGATGACCACGAGCGGGTCGAGGAACGTGAGCACGACGGCGTGGCGCCCGGCGGGAAGGTGCACGGCCAGGAGACCGTCCAGGCTCGCCAGCCTTCCCGTGCTCGCGTGCCACCCGCGATGGTGGTTCTGGTTCACGACGAGCGTCGTGGGCTTCTCGAGCGCCACGTCGAGCTCGATGCGGTGGGGGGACCACGATACTCGTTCCACGCTCCCGACGCGGTGATCCGCGAGATACTCCTCCTGCTCGAGGTCGGCTCGCAGCCGGGGCGACTGGAAGAATGCCTGCTCCTCGAAGCAGCTCAGCGATCCCAGGCCGGCGGCGGGCCAGACGTGTGCGTACCACCTGTTGCCCACGGACTGCCTGAAGGGCTGCTCCAGCGTCATCGCCGACCTGAGGCCGAGTACTCCATCGAGCCCACCGTGCGTGTAGCTCGCCACGTCGAAGACGAGAAGGACCGCAACGGTCGAGGAAAGGCAGAAGACGGCCGCCCGCAGGCAGACGGACAGGCGTCGTCTCTCGCGCAGCCTCCGAACGAGGCCGAGGAGTCCGTGCTCCAGCCCGGCGATTCCCATTCCCGCGCACAGCGACAACAGGAGCGCGATGAAGACGGTGGCACGGTAGGGATTGCGGATGTTGCCAATCACGGGCAGCGATTTGATGACGGGGAAGATGTTGAGGAAGTCGGAGGTCCCCGTGGCCATGTCGAAGAGCAGGACCAGGCCGACGACTGGGATGATCACGCGCTTGTCGCGAAGAGCGACGGCGAGCACGCCCAGAGCGAGAGCGACGACCCCGCTGTAGGTCGAGCCCACTCCCTGGTACCAGGTCTCCTCGCCTCGG
>JAFDER010000028.1 GCA_019310245.1 Deltaproteobacteria bacterium | reverse complement strand
CCGTAGCTCCTGCTCATGACGTCGTCCCACAGGCTGACGTCGTGGAGCTGGACGAGGGCGCCTTCCCGGCGGCGGCTCCTCGTCCGCGTGATCGATCGGGCGAGCCTCGACGCCTCGGCCGCGTCGTAGCTCCCCGGCGTGTAGCCCACAAATCCCGGCTCCGCGTGTCCGTGCACGTAGTCGAGGAACGTGCGCGCATGGGCCTGGATGCCGCACGTCTCGGGCTCGAGGCTCATGGTCGAGAGCGGCTCGATGGCCAGCACCTCGGCGTTCACGCCGACCTGCGGGTGCCTCTTCCTCGCCTCGTGCACGAAGGCGATGGACTCGTCGACGTGACTCCTCTGCTCGTGGGGCAGGCCCGTCAGGAAGCACAGGTCGGCGTCGATGCCGCGGCGGTGCAGGCGGCCGAGGCAGTCGAGAAGCTCGGCGTTGCCGAAGAAGTTCTCCTTGTTGCGCCGCCTGAGGTCCTCCGAGCCGCTCAAGAGCACGAAGTCCATCCTGCTCTTCTCGCCGAAGGTCGAGGCGAACTGCTCGATGAACGCCTCCGAGGGGATGTGGAGGCACTCGTGGATCATGCTGATGCGGATCCGCTCCTCGCGGATCCTCTCGAACAGCTCCAGGAAGCGCGACTCGTCCGGGCTCGGATGGAAGGTGTTGTACCAGGTGTCCAGGTTGTTCTCCCGCATCCTGGCGAGATCCCGGATCATGGCCTCCACGGGCCGGTAGACGCACGCCGTGCGACCCGACATCATCCGCTGGGCGCGCGAGGAGCCGCCGCAGAACAGGCAGTCGTACGGACACCCCCTGCCGAGGTTGCAGTAGAAGATGCCGGGCTCGCGCTGGGCGCCCGTGCCGATGCGCCCCTCCATCATCCCGGCCTGGTTGTAGACCTCGGCGTGCCTGAGCAGGTGGAAGCTCGTGAAGGAGTAGCGGCCGAGGTCGTCGGCGGAGTTGACGTGGGTCTCCGGGGACTCGAGCACGCGTCCGCCCTCGCGGTAGGTCAGGTTCGGGACCCTCTCCAGCGTCCCGCCGTCGATCTCCCGGACGAGCCTCGCGAGGGCCTGCTCGCCGTCTCCGCGGATCACGAAGTCGATGAACGCGAAGCGCTCCATGATCTCCCCGGCAAAGGCCGAGGCCGTGTACCCGCCCAGAACGACCCGGATGGACGGGAGCGCCTCCTTGATCCGCCCGGCCAGATCGATGACGCCCGGCGACTGCTGGTGCCAGTGCAGGTCGAGGCAGACGAGCCGCGGCCCCCGGCTATCGATGTACGCGCAGACGTCGAAGTCGGGATCGAGCGCCCTCTCGATCGCGTGGTGCACGATGCGCGCCCTGTGGCCCTGCTGCTCGAGCCAGTCCGCCATCGAGAGGAGGCCCATGGGAAGCAGGCCGATCGGCGCACCGGGATCGCCGTGCTTTCCCTCGTGGACGAAGATCACCTCGTGTGGGGATTTCATGGGCCTCAACCGTGCCACTAATGTAGCAATCAAGGGCAGTTACCGCCAGGGTCGGTGGGGCCGCTCTCGTCGACACTGCGGGGCTGACGTGCTAAACGAAGCGGGTGCGCATCTTGCTCGTCAGGACATCGCCGATCGGGGCGGCGTTTCGCGAACCATCTCCCCCGGCCGTCACCGCACCACTGGGCATCCTCTACCTCGCGGCAGCGCTGAAGGAGGCGCTCGGAGACGCCGTCACTGTCGAGATCGAGAGCCTTTCGACAGCCGTGCGGTCGCCCGGCGAGATCCCCGCCTTCATCGCGGACCGCGAGCCGGACGTGGTGGGCATCTCCAGCTCGCTCGTCGAGGAGCCGGACGCCATCGCCGTGGCCCGGGCGGCGCGGGCGCTGGCACGCGAGCCTCTCGTCGTCCTGGGAGGCCCCTACCCCTCCTGCTCGCCAGCCAGGGCCCTGGAGCGCACCGGAGCGCACCTCGCCGTGATCGGCGAGGGCGAGCGTGCGTTCGTCGAGATCGTCCGCTCCCGGATCGGGGGCGGTGATGTCCCGTCCCTTCCCGGCGTGGCATCGCTCGAGGAGAGCGGCGAGATGGTCACCGGAGGACCCGCGGAGTACGCCCCGGACCCGGACGCCATCGCCTTCCCTGCATGGGACCTGATCCCGATCGAGACCTACTCGCGGATGTACAACTTCAACGACATCCCGCTCGTCAGGGACCTGCACGTGCCGCTGCTCACGTCGCGCGGGTGTCCGTACAAATGCTCGTTCTGCCACAACATCTTCGGCAAGAAGTTCAGGGGCCGGAGCCCGGAGAACGTGGTCGACGAGATGGAGCTGCTCGTCGAGCGCTTCGGCGTGCGCGAGTTCCACGTGGTGGACGACATCTTCAACGCCAGCGCGAGGCGGATGGAGGACATCTGCAGGCTCGTCGTCGACAGGAAGCTGGACGTCTCGCTCGCGTTCCCCAACGGCGTGCGCGGCGACATCATGACCAAGGAGCAGATCGAGCTCCTGGCGCGCGCCGGCTGCTACTCGATCACCTTCGCGCTCGAGAGCGCCTCGCCACGGATCCTGAAGCGGATGAACAAGCGCACGAACCTGGAGAAGCTCTCGAGGAGCGTGAGGCTCGCCTCCGAGGCCGGCATGATCACGAGCTGCTTCATCATCTTCGGCTACCCGGGCGAGACGCGGGAGGACCTGGAGGCCACGATCCGCTGGGTCAGGGACAGCCGCGTCGACTTTCCGCGCCACTCGATCGCCTCTCCCTTTCCCGGCACGGACATGGCGGACCACGCCAGGGGCGCGGGGCTCGAGGCGGAGATCGAGGTGGACCGGTCGAACTACGACTGGTCGAACATGGGGCTCGCCAGCATGCCGCACGAGGAGTTCAGGTCGCTCGTGCGCAGTGGCATGCGCGAGATCATGCAGGAGCCGCGCAGGCTCGCCAGGCTGAAGGACATCTGGTCGCGCTGGGACGAGGGAGGCATGAAGTACATGGGCCATTCGCCCGACCGGAGGTTCTAGAGGGAATCACTCTCCGGGGAGCTTCTCCACCGAGTGGTAGACCTGGAACAGGCACAGGTAATCGTCGCTGTCGTTGTCCTTCAGGGGCGAGTCGGGAACGCCCTCGACCCCGAAGATCCACGCCGTGTCCTGGAACACCCCCCAGGCCAGGGCACGCTCGCAGCCGTCGCGGTCGCCCTCGATGGCGGCCAGCTCGGGTAGCAGCCCGGGAGCGGCCTTGCCCACGATGACGCCTCCCAGCCTGTAGGCGAACTTGACGCAGCACGGCTCCCAGACCGGGGAGTGCTCCTCTTCCAGCAGCTTGCAGTGCTCCCGGCCGCTCCTTGCCGCGGCGGCCTTGCACATCGCCTCCACCCTGGCCTCGATGCCCGCGGGACACGTCTCGGGCTTCATGTCCTTGACGGCCTGGCACATCGCGACCCAGTCCTTCTCGCTCAGCCCAATCGTCTCCGGACTGCCCGCCATGGCGGACGCGCAGTCGGCGCCGCCGCGGACCGCGCCGACCGCGATGCGCCGGTGGGCGGTGTGCATCACCTGGCAGGCCGCCCTCTCGCCGGTCCACGCATCGTCCAGAGCCGTGCACCACGAGATGTCGTCGTCCGCCAGGCTCATGCACGTCGCGTATGCGCCCGCGCGCGCCTTCACCGACCTCTCGAGGAGGGGGCGCAGGTTGTCGGACGCCCCCTTGCTCAGGCGCTCCATCTCCTCGAGCGTCCCCTCGATCACGCCGGCCATCTCCCCGAAGGCCTTGCGCCGCGCCGCATCGCGGATGCCCTCGATGAACCCGGCGAGCTCGCCCTCGAACCTCACCCTGGTCAGGATCGGGTGCATCTTCTCGTGCTCGAGCCGCAGGCGGGCGTCGTCCTTCTGGTGATCGGCACCGCACGTCTGGGCAGGCGGCTCCTCGGGCGCCGCCTGGAAGGCGGGCGGAGGCGTCTCCACGGCCGCCTCCTCGACGGCGGCCTCCGGCGGCGCCGGCGGAACGGCCCGTGCTGGCTCCTTGCATCCGAGAGCGGCGACACAGAACGCGATGATGAGCGTGACTGTCCTCGTCATGATCTTCATGCCCCCGAGTCTACCCCACCGGGCCCGCGAGGCAAGCCTCGAGCCGGGTGTGGCGCTCGGGGAAGGAGTGTTCTACATTCTTGCGCGATGCCGCTGCCCGACAGGACCGCAGGACCGCCCGTGGTCCTCGCTCTGTTCTCCACCCTGGCCAAGCAGAAGCACTTCGGCGGGAACATCCAGGTCTCCCTCCTGTCGGGGCAGCTACACGAGATGGACATCGACCACGAGCTCATGGCGCTCATCATGCGGCCCGGCGACGAGGAGCAGAACAGGGCGACGATCGAGCAGTTCGTGGACCTGATGTCGGACTGGAAGCCGGAATCCATCGTCCTGTACGCTCTCTGGGTCCCCTGGCTCGCCGACAGGCTGCGCGAGCGCGCGGGCTCCGCGGTGATGACGCTCGACCCGGCGCAGCCGGGCGACATCCCCCCCGCCCTGCGCAAGCTCGGCCCCCAGATGGCCGTCAAGGCCGCCCTGGCGGGAGCTAGATCCATGCGGGCCGCGCGCAAGGTCCTCGGGGCGCAGGGGTCCGCGGACGCGTACAACCCGAACTTCAACTACCGGTTCCTGGGCACGGACGAGCCCGTGGAGCAGGACCTGGCCTTCATCTCGCTGCTCTCCTGCCCGTTCGACGCACCCATCGCCGGGAATCCCGCGTTCCGCGGCCTCGAGATCGATCCGGAGGTCTCGCGCCGCGGCTGCTCGTACTGCAACGGAGCCCTCGACTACAGGCCCATGCCGGACGGGAGGAAGGAACGGCTCCTCATCAGGCAGATCCGCCACCTCCAGGATCACCTCCCTGCCCTCGGGGAGATCGCCCTGCCCTTCCCCGAGGACTACCTCGTGCCGCTCGCGCGCATCGTGCGCGCCTCCGGGTCGAACAGGGTGAGGCCCATCGTCATGAGCGGCCAGTTCCGGTCCGAGTCCATCCTCGAGCACGAGCAGGAGATCGACGACCTGCTCACGGCCGTCGAGGAGACGGGATTCGAGTTCCACATGAACGTCGTGGGGCTCGAGAGCTTCGTGGACGACGATCTCCGTCTCTACAACAGGGGAACGTCACGCGGCGTCAGGGATGCGCTCGAGGCGATCAGGAGGCTGAGGGCCGATCACGACCCGGCCGCGTTCATGCCGACCACCACGGGCAGCTTCATCCTCTTCCACCCCTGGCAGACGCTCGAGGGGCTGAGGAAGAACGTGGAGGCCATGCGGAGAGAGGGGGTCGTGGGGATCTTCGACTCGATCAACCTGAACGAGATCCGCTTTCACCCGGGCGTTCCCCTGTACCACCTCGCCCGGCGCGACGGCCTCCTGACCCCCGTCCGCCGGCACTCCGTCCAGGACGTCCCCCTCGGTGGATACTTCTCGGAGAGCCCGTGGCGCTTCGCGCACGACGACACCGCCCACGTCCACCACCTCTTCTCCATGCTCAGCAACAGGACGGAGGACCGGCTCGGCCTGCTGACGGCCTGCCTGCGCCAGGCCGTGGAGCGCGGCTCCATGCCGGAGCCGCAGGACGCGGCACGGGGGCTGGAGGATCTCACGCGCCTGATGAGGGCGCGTCCGGCTCCGGGCTGCACCCGCCACGTGGTTGGCGTGGGATCGGCCACCAACGTGGGATACGCGCGGGACCTCTTCGACGGACGTAGGTTCTCCGGGAGCCCCGAGGCTGCCATGCGCGAGATCGAGCGCGTCGGCCCGCGCGAGAACCACCGCCTGACGATCGGCGGCCCGGAGCCCACGCTTCTCGAATGGCTGCCCGCGATGATCCGCGGGATCAAGGACACGCTCGCGGTGGAGGTCGATCTTCTCACGTACGGGCGGATGCTCACCTACCCGTGGTACGTCGCCAAGCTCGTGGCCGCGGGCACGGACGTCGTGTCCCTGATCCTCCACCACCCGGAGCCGGACGGCCACGACGAGGCGGTGCGCGTGCCCGGCGCCTTCCGCCAGGCGAGCGGGGGTCTGCGCGCCCTGGCCGGCCTCGGCAGGCGCACGGCCGTCGCGGCCGTGGTCGGCCCCGAGAACCGCGGCAGGCTGGGCGACATGGCGCGGCTGGCCCGCGATCTCGGCGCGTCCGAGTTCCACCTCGTCCTGCCGCTCGGCAACCTCGACCTCGACGGCCTCGGGACTCACGCGAGAGAGAGCGCTCGGGCCCTGGACCTGGCGTCGTCGCTCGGCCTCGGGTCGGGGTTCGACGTGGAGCTGAGCTTCCGCTGGCCCATCAGTGTAGATTGAAGAACCCGGTGAGCGGCCCGCCCAGCACGTAGGTTGCCGCCGCCCCGGCGGCGAGGAAGGGTGAGAACGGGATGGTCCGGGCCAGCAGTAGGGGCTCGTCGTCGTCCCACCGCGTGAGCACGTAGCGCACCTGCTCCGCGGTCAGGCCCTCCACGGTCATCTTGCCGAACCGGGTCGGTCTGGGAGTGGAGCCCGGCTTCTCGTCCTCGGGTGCGTCGTCGCCGAGCTCCTCCAGCTCCTTTAGCTCCCTCTGCTGGAGTGCCGCGAGCGTCTCCGCCGAGAGGATCATCCCTGGCTCGAGGTCGCCCACCCGAATCTTGATGGACGTCTGGCCCAGGCCGGGGTAGGCCCTCGCGAACACGAGCAGGACGACGGCCAGGGCGCTCGGCTGCAGGAGCGAGGGCAGCTCTGCCAGGCCGTGGTGCCAGACGAGGTACGAGAGAGCGGCCACGCTCAGCACGCTGAAGACCGCGGCGCCCCACCGGTTCATGACGAGCCTCATGAGCGGCCTGAAGATCGCGAACAGGATCAGGAACAGCGTGAAGTCGCTCACCTCCAGGATCGGCTCCAGCCCCTCCCGCGAGACCTGCCTCAGGGTCCTGACTCCGGCGAACAGTGCGATGAACAGGAGGAGCACCGGGATGAACCTGAGCAGGGCGGCCGGAGCCGCCTTCACGGCGGCCGCGCGCCTCTTCTCGTCCCGGAGCACGGCCGCGACCTGGGGGATCCCGGTGCGCGCCAGATCCACGATGAGGAAGAGGAACACGAAGGTGAACACGTTGATGAGAACGGGAAGCGCCGGGAAGGAGGGGAGATAGGAGCGGGTGTATATCGCGGGAGGCACCAGGAACGCGTACAGGGCGAAGAGCTTGGCGTCACCGGCCGCCCAGACGCCGAGCAGCCACAGCAGGATCCCCACCGCGAGCCCCAGCCCGAGATTCTGGAGCGCGACGAGCCCCCAGTGCAGGCTCCCCCCTGCCGGCGGACCGGAGCAGAGCGAGGGATCGACCGGCGCGTGCTCGGCCGCGAGCAGCACGAGGTAGGCCAGCACGCCCATGCCGAGACCCTGCAACAGCCTCTTGTTGAAGATTCGCCCGTGCGCGAGGTCGTCGCGCACCGTGAACACGGCGATGAAGGCGATGGGGATGAGCAGCAGGTGGTGACCCACGGCTCACTCCACCACGGGATCGAGGATCCCCAGCCCGGCGCTGCGCGCCAGGTTGATGGAGATGCCCCTGCAGGCCGCGTCGTGCAGGCACCCCCTGCACCGCAGGCTCTTGACCCTGTAGAGACGGCTCACGAAGTGTGTGACGAACGCATCCGGATCCACCAGGCCGTCGTGGTCCACGAACGACGCGTCGACCGGATCCTCGTACGCGACCGCGGAGGCACCGGTCAGGCAGGGCGGGATGTCGATGCAGACGCCGGGACTCCGTCCGGCGAGTGCATCCTTCAGGTCCACGTCGTTCTCCACGGCCTCGCGCAGGCTCGAGCAGCCCCTGTAGGCGAGCAGCGCGTTTTCGGGCAGCCTCCCGGCCGTGGACCGATTCACCGCGACGAGCAGATCGGCCCCCGTCCTCGAGGCCTCCTCGATCAGGTCGCCGCGCGAGACGATGAGCCTCGCCGGGGGATCCGTGAGATCGTCGAGGCTGTCGAGAGAGAGCCACAGCGCGTCCGCCTCCCCTCGTCCCTCGAGGTCCGCAGCGTCGCCCGCCCGCGCCGCGCGGATCCACAGGACCTTTCTCCTCCTGCCGAGCAGCGCCCGGGCCCCGACGGAGAGCTCCGGCCCGGTGAGATCGACGCGAAGGATGGAGGGGGCGCCGGCCGCCACCTCACGCACCGCGGCGCGCATCGCCTGGCACAGCCCGTGGATGAAGCAGTGGCTGCACCTGTCACCCTCGCACCGCATGGGCCTTCCCTCGACGAGATCGCGCAGGATCCCGCGCCTCCCGCGCACCTCGTCGTGGAGCTTGTGCGGGTCCTGGATGAGATCCTCGAAGCCCTCGAGGAAGCGCGCCGGGAGCCGGTTCGTCCACACGTGCAGCGAGGGGTCCCGGGACAGCTCCAGCGCGCGGTGCACGTGCTGGATCTCGTCCTCGAGATCGAAGAGCATGTCGGCTCCCTCGTCGGGCGAGGCGCGGCCGAACGGGACGACCATCAGGATGTCGAACTCCCTGATGCCCAGCGTGATGAAGAGATCGAGGACCGTCCTGAGGTGCCGCACGTTGCGGCGGCTGACGACCACGTCCCCGCTCACCACGATCCCGGTCGCGACCACGTTGCGGATGCCCGCCACGGTCTGGGCGAACGATCCGGGAACGCCCGTGAGCTCGTCCTGGAGCTCGGGCGTGTGCCCGTGCAGCGAGAACGTCACCTCGTCCAGCCCGGCCTCCACCGCCCTGCGGGCGAAGCCCCTGTACGCGAACATCCGTCCGTTGGTGATCGTCTGCACGTGGCCGTAGCCCAGCTCCTTGCCCAGCCTGACGAGGTCGAGGAAATCCGGGTGGATCGACGCCTCTCCCCCGCTCAGGATCAGCCGGACGGCGCCCTCCTCGATGCCCCTGCGGATGTCCTGCTCCACATCCTCGCGGGAGATGAAGGTCCCGTCCTGGACGTCCGCGTCCAGGCAGAAGCTGCAGCGGTTGTTGCAGGTGCGCGAGATGCGGACCCAGTGGCGTGCCTCGCCGGCCACCACCTCGCGCTCGAGATCTGCGTCTCTTCCGGCCACGGGCAAAACCTATCAGAGCACTCCACACCTGGCCAGTGCGGGGACGGACCCCGGCCGGCCTTGCCGCGATCGGTCAATGAACTATGCTCGTGGCGATGGTCTGCACACCGGGAGGGGGCGTCGTCTGGTTGCCCGTGGGTGGCAGCTGCAACTCGCACTGCGAGTCCTGTCCCCCCGACGAGCGTCCGTCCATCACGCCCGAGGACGTGCGAGCCGCGGCCGCGTCGCGGTTGCCGGCCGTCCTCGTGCTGACGGGGCCGGGCGAGCCGCTGCTCCGGCGCGATCTCGACGAGCTCGTGCACGCGGCCAGGCGCGGGTGCGCCTCGAACGTGGCGCTCGTGACGAACGGACGGGCCCTCGCGTACCCGCGGGTCGCGGGCGCCGTGGCGTCCCTCGGGTTCTCCCACGTCATCGTCACACTCCTGCACGCCGACGCGGCCGAGCACGACCGCATGACGCGGGCCTCAGGTTCTCACGGCCAGACGGTGTCCGGGATCGCGAACCTGTCCAGGCTGGTGCGCGATCGAATGACCAGGGTCGTGGTGCGCACCCCGGACCGGCCCGATCTTCCGCACGCCCTCGATTCCCTGGCCGCGCTCGCCCGCAAGCAGGGGGCCGATCTGCTGTGGATCGATGCGGAGGGGAAACCGGATCTGCCCCCCGCCGGGGGGCTGGTGAGGGGGACCGGCATCGAGCGGATCCTGCTGGAGGCTCCGCACGAGGCACGCTCCTCGCAAGGCCACGCCCCGGCGCGAATGCACGCGGACGAGAAGGCCGTCTCGCTCGTCGTGCGCACCGGATGCCGCAACGCCTGCTCCTTCTGCACCACGCGCCACATCCAGGAGCAGAACCGCTCGACCTGGCATCTCGACGACCTCTCTGTATTTCACGGATCGCTCGAGAAAGGAGCCTCCAAGGGGTTTGTTTCGTTGAGGTTCGTGGCCGTCGAACCTCTGGAGCATCCGGACCTTCCGGACCTGATCTCCCGTGCGCGCGGCCTCGGCTTTTCCAGGGTCGAGGCCTGGACGTCCGCGCGCGCGCTCGCCGATCCGGAAGTGACCCGCAGCCTGGTCTCGGCCGGCCTCACGGCCATCGACGTGGTCCTCCTGGGCTCCACGGCCGCGGTGCACGACGAGGTGGCTCGCGCACCCGGTTCCTTCGACGAGACCATGGCGGGGATCGGGAACGCACGGGGGCGGATCGACGTGAGCTGCCACCTGGTGCTCGTCCGCCAGAACATGGACGACGTCGGCGACATCATCCGGATGGCGCACGGGCTGGATCTGGGCGATCCCTCGCCGATCCTCGTGCCCGCGCCGTCCACGAGCGCCGCCGGGCACTACGCCTCCTTCGCGGCCAGGATGTCCGACATCACCCGGGTCGCCGCGCACGAGGAAGCCGACGTGCGCCGCATCATGATCGAGCACGGGATCCTCCGGCAGATCCCCCCGTGCATCCTCGAGCGCACCAGCGGCCTTCACGTGCCGGAGCCTCTCGGACCCACCTCCCCGGGCGGCGACATCCAGGAGGGCAAGCTCGAGGACCCGGGCACCGGCATCAAGCTCAGATCGCCCTGCCCGTCGAGGGACCGGTGCGCGGCCGGCGGGCGCTGTCCCGGCTATCACGATCTGTACGGCCAGGTTCACGGAACGGACGAGTTCGTACCGCTCTGAGCCGATCCGATCCCTTGTCACTTCCCGTGAAAGAACCTAATGTAACCAGGATTCGGGAGTAGCCATGGCCAGATCGATGAACATCACGTTCGATCCAAAGCTCTACGACGAAGGCGCCGTGGAGGAGACGGTCGAGACCTTCAAGCAGGTGGCCGACATCACGCTCGGAAGCGGCAGGAGCGGCATCATGGTGACCGTGAAGGCACCGGCCTCCGAGGTCGAGGCGATTGCCGGCGCGCTCGCCAACATCGCCCTCGCCCGCACGATCGAGGTGCGCTCCTGAGCGCAGGGACGATCTTCCCTCCCGATCCAGCGTCTGCAACCACATCAGTGTGCGTTCGCGGCCCCTCCTCGCGCCACGTGCTGCTACGGGCCTTCCGGGCGGTCGGGCTCGCCTGCGACGCGCACGGCGGGCTGGAACGCGCCCGCGTCGACCTGACGTCGGGCGGAGCCGCCGCGATCGAGGCGAGGTCCTTGGCAGGCCGCGTCGTCTTCGAGATGGACGGAGCGCTCGTCGAGCGCTCGGCCCCCGCCACGCTGCTCGAGATGTGCAGCGATGCACTGGACCGCGCCTCGACGCTCGACGGGGAGCCGGATGCCTCGAGGGGTCCGGAGACCGGCGCCAGCCGCGTGCTGCTCCTCGAGAACCCGTTCACGGACCCCGACAGGACCGAGCAGGGGCCCAGGTCTATCGCGTGCGGCACGTTCCAGCTGGCCTCCGCGCTGAGGCATGCGGGGATCGACGTCACGCTGGTCGGCGGCGCGTTCGATCCCGGGCCCGTCGAGGAGGCCGCGGGAGACGGCCGCGGCGTGCTCGTGGGCATCACCCTGCTCGAGGCCTGCCTCGAGCAGGTGCGGAAGCTGGCCGCCCACATCGCTGCCGCGACGGACGCGGTCGTTGCCTGCGGCGGTCCGATGGCCACGCTCACGCCCGAGCATGCGGCCGCGCACCTGCCGGGCGTCCGCCTGTTCGTGCGCGGACCGGGGGAGATGGTCCTTCCGACTCTCGTCAAGCTCCTCGCGGCCGGGGACCACGAGGCGCTGATGGACCTCGACGGAGTGCTCTACCTGGACGACGGCCTGCTCGTTGCCGGCCACCTCGGCCGGGTGTGCAGGGTCGATCCGGACGAGACGGTCATGGACTTCGGTCTGTACGAGAAGCACCACCTGGGCGGAGGCCTGAGCATCGAGACGAGTCGCGGCTGCACGAACCCGTGCCTGTTCTGCACCACGCCCGAGCGCGGGGCGCACCACGGCCGCAGCGGCGCGGTCATGGCCCGCCACCTCGCCTCCTATGCCCGCCGCCTCGAGGAGCTCCACGGCGACGCTCCCCCCCGGCCGTCCAGGAGAGTCCACATCTGCGACGACGACTTCACGTGCGACTCCCGTCAGGCCATCGACGTGCTCGGGGCCATCGGCAGGAGCGGGTTCGAGATCTCCTCGTTCCAGGCGTCGGTGCGCGACTTCATCGTACGGGACAGGGAGGAGAGGAGGCTGGACGTGGACCTTCTCGACGCGATCCGCCCCTCCCTGTTCCAGGACGCACAGCGCTTCGCCGACCTGGCCCGTGAAAAGCCCCTCGGACGGCCGCCGTCCGACGTGGCGAGCTTCGTTCACCTGGGCGTCGAGTCCCTCGACGACGGCGATCTGCGCCGGCTGGGCAAGGGATACCGGGCGCGCGACGTCTCGCGCCTCGTCACGGCGCTGGACGAGCGCGGGATCGTGCACGACGCCTACCTCATCCTCTCGGGACCCGGCACCACGCTCGACGGCCTGGCCACCACGTTCCTCGAGATGATGCGGCTCAAGCTCGAGCATCCACGCACGTTCTTCATCCGCATCCCCGTTGTCCCGTTCGTCGTGCCCGTGTTCCCGTCCGGGAGCTACCGTGCCTGGCACGTCAAGCACGAGCGCGGCGAGGCGGACGGCGACATCGAGCTGAACCGGGTGCTCACGGTCGAGGGGTTCGCGGAGTTCGACTACCCCGTGGTGAGACGCGGCGTGCCCTCCGACCCCGACGTGCGCGAGGCATGCGAGGCCTGGGAGGAGATCGTCGATCCCGATCCCCGCTACTTCGCCCCTGCCGAGAACCTGGCCGCGTGGCTGCGGGCGCGGCTGCCCGGCATCGAGGATGACGGCCGCGCGGCGCGGGTCCGCCGCGTGATCCGCAGGCTGAGCACGGCCGGCCGCAGGACCGTGTACCGCGGGATCGCCCTGGCGAGGCGCGGGGAGATCGATGGCCCGCGCGCCGACGCCTGCTGGAGCGCGGCCGAGACGCTCGGCCCGGCCGAGCAGGTGGCCGACGAGGCCCGCAAGGCCATGGAGGCGGGCGATCCTCGCCTCGTGGTCATCCCCACGCACGACTGCTCGCTCAGGTGCTCGTACTGCCCCATGGACAAGCGGGAGGGACTGCTCATGGACGAGCAGACCCTCGATCGATCGATGGAGCTCCTCCTGTCCAGCGAGGCCGAGAACGTGATCCTGCAGTTCTTCGGCGGCGAGGCGCTGCTCAGGCGCGACTTTGTCCTCTCGGGCATGGACCGCGCCATGGCCATGGCGTCCGACGCGGGCAAGCACATCGGCTTCATCCTGAGCACGAACGGCGTGTCGCTCGACGACGAGCTGATCGACAGGATCCGCGGCCTGCCCGTGAAGGTCGAGCTGTCCATCGACGGCACACCGGAGGTGCACAATGCAAACCGCAGGCCGAAGGAGGGAGGCTTCGACTCCTACGAGACGGCCACGCGCTGTGCGCGAACCCTCGCCGGCTCATCCATCCCCCATGAAGTCATCATGGTCGTCACCCCCTCCACGGTGCAGAGCCTGAGCGCGAGCTTCGATCACGTGGCCTCCCTCGGCTTCCAGAAGATCCAGGTGAACCACGCCCTCGCGGTGACCTGGCGCAGGGAGCACAAGGAGGCGTTCGCACGGGAGCTCTCCGCGATCGAGCAGGCGCACTACTCGGACTCCATCGGCCAGAATGGCGCCGAGCTCATCGACCTGCGCACGTTCCGCAGGCCCATGCTGCTCAACGGCGAGATCACCGTGGACCACGACGGGACCATCTACTACGGCAACGGCTTCCTCGTGCGGACGGCGGACGCGTCCCGGTTCCGCACCGGTCACCTCGACGATCTCGAGAACATGGACGCCTATCTCATGAGGCGCCGGGGCAACGACTTCCTGATCGAGCACACCTACCCGGCCGAGATGGCGAGGAACAACCACGAGGTGGGCCGCATCTTCGGCTCGTTCGTCCAGCACATGCGCAAGCGCTTTCCCGATCTCGCGACCCCCGAGTCGGTCCGCAGCCCCGGCTCCGGACATCCCAGGTGACCATGGCGGGGCGCATCGACATCAAGATCGGCTTCGCCTGCAACAACCTGTGCCGCTTCTGCGTCCAGGGCGACAAGAGGCACCGGGTGAAGACGCCCTCCACCCGCAAGGTGCGCGAGGAGCTGGAGAAGGGGCGCGATCGCGCCGACGGCGTGGTGTTCACCGGAGGCGAGCCCACCCTGAGGCGCGACCTTGCGGAGCTCGTCTCGTTCGCACGCGACGCGGGGTACGAGACGATCCAGATCCAGTCGAACGGCAGGACGTTCGCCTCCCGCCGCTACTGCGCCGAGATCATCGAGGCCGGCGCCACCGAGTTCTCCCCCGCCCTGCACGGACACGTGCCCGAGCTCCACGACTACCTGACCCGTGCGCCCGGCTCGTTCGCACAGACGACCAAGGGCATCCGCAACCTCAAGTCGCTCGGCCAGTACGTGCTCACGAACTCCGTGGTGGTGCGCGCGAACAGCCGCAACCTGCCCCAGCTCGCGCGCCTTCTCGTCTCGCTCGGGGTGGACCAGTTCCAGCTCGCGTTCGTCCACCCCGTGGGCACGGCCGGGGAGAACCTCACGCAGATCGTCCCCCGCATGGAGATCATGGCCCCGTACATGATGCGGGGGCTGGACGTCGGCCTGAAGGCGGAGTGCACCGTGAGCACCGAGGCCGTGCCCTACTGCATCCTGCCGGGATACGAGTCCTGCGTGGTGGAGTCGCGGATCCCGGACACCAAGGTGGTCGACGGCGGGGTCACCGTGGAGGACTACCGCGCGTACCGCGTCACCGAGGGCAAGCTCAAGGGCCCCGACTGCCCGGACTGCACGCACTTCGAGCTCTGCGAGGGGCCGTGGCGCGAGTACCCCGAGAAGTACGGGTTCGACGAGTTCCGCCCCGTGAGAGGAGCCTGATGGCGAACCTGGGCTACATCCAGGTCACCCGCCGCTGCAACCAGTGCTGCCGCTTCTGCTCCAACCCTCCCATCGAGCGAGACATCGGACTCGAGGACGGCAAGCGCCTCGTCGACGAGCTCGCATCCCAGGGCTACGACGGCGTGATCTTCACCGGCGGCGAGCCCACGCTCTCGGAGCACCTGCCCGCGCTCATCCGCCACGCCCACGAGAAGGGACTGCCGCCCCGCATCGTCACGAACGGCCAGCTGCTGGGCTCCGAGCCGGACCTCCTCGACAGGCTCGTCGATGCGGGTCTCGATCACGTGCACGTGAGCCTCTACTCCCACCGGCCCGACGTCGTGGCCAGCCTCACGGGCAAGGAGGACTCGCACGCGACCACGATGAAGGCACTCGAGAGGCTCGGCGCCCTGGACCGCCTCGCCGTGGACGTGAACACCGTGATCAACGGCATGAACGCCGATCACCTCGACGAGCACGTCCTCTCGCTCACCGACCACTTCCCCTTCATCCGCCACTTCGTGTTCAACAACCTCGACCCGTTCATGAACCGCGTGGCCGAGAACCCGGACACGATCCCCGCACTCTGGCAGTTCGAGCTCTCGCTGATGAGGGCCCTCAAGATCCTCGACGCGCGCGGCCTGACCTTCCGCGTCGAGCGCGTGCCGCTGTGCTACATGACCGAGTTCGCCCACGCCTCCACCGAGACGCGCAAGATCGTCAAGTCCGAGGAGCGCACCACCCACTTCCTGGACGACAAGGGCCGCGTGCGGCAGGAGGAGTTCAAGCACGAGAAGGCCGAATGCTGCTCCATCTGCCTCCTCGACCCCGTGTGCGCCGGCATGGACGGCGTGGGAGGCGGATTCGAGCTCTCCGAGCTCTACCCCGTGTTCATCCCCCCCGAGGTGGTCATCGCCCGCGTCATGCGCATCGAGCCGCGCCAGGTGCCCCCCGGCCTCGTCGAGTCCATCGCCGCCCGGCAGAGGGCCCTCAAGCCCCGTCCGCGCACCTAGCTACTTCTTCGGGTTCTCCAGGCCGAAGCCCTGCTTCTTGTCGTAGTACTTGAGCGCGAAGGCGAGGAAGATGGACACCACGCCCAGGCCCACGAGCATGAGGATCGGGATCGTGTAGTCGTAGACGGCCTCGCCCTTGCCGATCGCCTCGAGCTTGTCCTTGTTGACGAGGTCGAGCACCAGCCCGATGCCCCAGAAGAACAGCCCCAGGCCCCAGTTCTGGATGGTGAACATGGCGGCGTAGGCCGTCCCGAGCTGACGCTCCGGCACGATCCGCGCAACGGACGGCCACATGGCGGCCGGAACGAGCGAGAAGGCGATGCCCAGCGAGAACAGGCCGGCGTAGCCCAGGTACACGTTGTCGAACACCGAGAGCGAGAGGTGGGCGAAGATGAGCAGTACCGAGCCCAGGATCATCACCGAGGCAGCCTTGCCCTTCTTGTCGATGAAGTAGCCGAAGAGCGGCGTGAAGATGATCGAGCCCCACGGGATGAGGCTCGCCACCTTGGAGCCGTTCGTGAGCCAGGCCTTGACCGTGCCGCCGAACCCCACGCCGGTGAGATCCGGCAGCTCCGTCGTGAACCCGAACTTGTTGACCAGCAGGTCGGGCGCGTACTGCATGAAGGGAAAGACCGCCGAGTAGAAGGCCACGCACAGGAGCGCGATGAAGAGGAACGACCTGTTCTTGACCAGGTCGAGCAGGTCCCTCAGCTTGAACTTCTCGTCTTCACCCGCCTCGGTCGACTCCTGGACCTGCTTGTCCAGCTTCATGTCGAGGAGCAGGTAGAAGAGGAACAGCACGAAGCCCGCCACCACGAGCCCGGCGGCGAAGCCCGCGGCCCGGAAGGGCTCGCCGGCAGCGATGTCCACGGAGAAGCCGATGGCCATGGCCGAGCCGACCCGCCCGAAGTCAACGTTGATCGCCATGGCGGTGGCCAGCTTGTGCTTCTTGAACCACTTGACCACGGTCTTGCTGACCACGACGCAGCAGATCTCCACGCCGGAGCCGAAGATGATCCGCCCGATCGTCATCAGGGTGACCTTCGTCGCGTCGTTCGTGGTGAGGTAGTTGCTCGCCCCCAGTGCCGTGACAATGGCGCCCAGGGCCACGAGCGCCCCGAACACGACGACCGCCTTGCGGATGCCGAACCTGTCGAGGAACATGCCTCCGAGGATGATCACCCCGAACATGTTCGCCCAGGTGGTGGCGCTGATGATCTGGCCGTACTGGGTGTTCGTGAACATCTTCAGGTCGTCCACCATCAGGGGCTTGATGGACGAGAAGAAGTCGTAGAACCAGTACATGCCCAGCATCAGGCCGCTGATCAGGACCAGCACCGACCAGCGCACCAGGGCGATGTCCCTCAGTGTCTTCTTGTCAGTCATGGCCCCCTTGATATCACGACCCTTGGTTTTGACCAAGTACGTGTCACAACGGCACTTTCCGCAACCCGGGAAGCGAGAGCAACCTCTGGAATGAACACGGCTCCCGTGCGTTTCAACTCATGAGATGATGAGAGCGGTGCGATCGGAGGGGTGGTTCCGGCTGGCGTTCGTGCTGCACACCGGCATCGTGATCACGGTCGCCTCCCTGGCCTACTCCGGGCACCTGCACCTGCCGCGGCTCTTCGCCTCGCCCTACGATCTCCTGGGCCACGCGGTCCTCATCGGTCTCATGGGCGCGCTGCTCGACGGGGCGCTCGGGTTCCGGCCGCTGACGCGCTGGACTCCCCGCTGGCTGGGCCTGGGGCCGTCGATCATCGTCGCGCTGGCCGGGGTCGAGGAGATCCTGCAGGTCCTGTCGGCGAACCGCTCGTCCAGCCTCTCGGACTTCCTGGCGGACGTGACGGGCGTGGTGGTGCTGTGCACCGTCGTCAGGATCCTGCGCGCTCGCCGGTCTGCCGGCGATCCCTCCAAGTGAGCCGCTCTGTGCCGGCCCGGACGGCGCTGTCGCGAGGCGATCTCCCGTAACCCCGTCGTTTCATTGATCCCGGCCCCACGGCATGCATCTTGCGCTGATCCGAGGTGGAGAAAGCCGATGAGACGACTCGAGAAGATGATCCTGTCCCTGATCTACGGAGCCGCGATCGGCCTGTCGGGCTGCTACGCCTCGGACGACAGGGACGGGCCGCTGGACCCTCCGCCGGACGCCGCCGAGGACGTCGTCGATGACGGCATCGAGGACGTGAACGAGGAGGAGGCGCCGCCAGACGACTTCATGTACGGCCCTCCGATCCACACCCTGTACGGTCCGCCCTACCCCTGAATCCTGCGGAAGAGCAGCAGCGCACCCGAAAGAGCGAGCAGGATGGCGA
>JAFDER010000214.1 GCA_019310245.1 Deltaproteobacteria bacterium | reverse complement strand
ACAGGGGCGTCTCGTACAGGGTCCCGTCCAGATCGAAGAGCACACCGCGGACCGCGGACGGGAGCATCCTACGCCTCTTCCCGCAGCTTCTCGAGCCTCCTGCGATCGGCGTCCGTGCCGGTCAGGTTCATCCACTTGAGCTGACCGATGTGCGCCCCCTCGTCGAGCCTCAGCGTGCGGTAGCGGTCGAAGAAGCCCTCGCCCATGTGCACGACGGTGACGGGCCCGAGGCGGTCGCTCTTGCGCTTGGCCTCGTACTCCACGTTCACCTCGTGCAGCGCCCCGTCCACGGCGTCGGCGAACCTGTCCACCGCATCCGCCGCAGGATCGCCGAGCAGCTCGATGTGCAGGACGTACCGGGTCTGCTCGACGTCGGCGAGGCCGAGGAAGAAGTCGTGCTCCACGCCGGCCTCCCTCGCACCCCTTTGGACGGCCTCGATGAACTGCTGCTCCGAGAGCTTCTCCCCCGTGATGGACGTCACGCCCTGGCCCTTGAAGAGAAACTTGAAGACGGGCGCCTGGTGGAACCTGCCCACCACCTCCACCACGTCGTTCATGTCGTAGCGGTACAGGCCGCTCAGCGTGGTCACGTAGATGAAGTAGCGCTCGCCCACCTCGAGCTCGTGAGCGAGGTAGAAGCGCCTGTCGTCGGCGTCCTCGTCGGCGAGCCTGGTGAACTCGTAGAACGCGCTCTGCACCTGGAGGATCGAGCCGTCTGTCTCGCGGTCGAGAAGGTCCGTGGCCGTGATCTCCGAAGCGATGTAGCCGAAGTCGAGGAACGGAACCTTGCCGCCGAACCAGGGCTCGAGCTTGGGGATGACGAGCCTGCAGTTGCCGTTCTTCCAGGTGTGCACGAGCTTGAGGTCCGGCCAGTAGTCGATCGGCCGGAACCGGTCCCCTGAGGAGGCGATGCGGTCGAGCTCGGCCGCACGCTCGGGTGCCGGCTCGAGCATGGCCTCGGCCTCGGCCCGGATCCCGGGCTCGAGGTCAAGGTCCTTCCTGAGCGTTCCGTCCCGCACGTCGCGGATCAGCTCCTCCTTCCATTGGTCCGCCCGGGTGACCATGTTGTGGACCGTGCTCGGGTTACCCGTGAACATCGCGGTGACGTTGCTCGGGACCGAGAACCTGAGCAGCGAGTAGATCTTCGCGTCGTAGTCCTCGATGGTCATGACGGAGTAGGGGATCGTGTGGACGAGCTTCACGAACTCCGGGATGTTCTTGTAGATGAGGCCGGAGAGCGACCCGAAGGGCGTCCCGTCCTCGGTGTGCCCTTCCACGTCCTTCGAGACCACGGAGAGATCCTTGCCCGCGAACACGCCCGGGAACTCGCGCATGAGGCCGTAGAGCCAGAGCTTGCCCCTCTTGCTGATCGTCCTGTCGAAGTTGAACTGCGAGATCGGGATGAGCTTCGGCTGCGCCGTGGTGCCGCTCGAGCAGTTGTACATGATCGGCTTGCCCGGGAACAGCACGCCCTCCTCGCCCCTGGCGTGCCGGTCGATGTAGGGGCGGTGATCCTCGTAGTCACCCACGGGAACCCTCTCCGCGTACTGCTCGTAGCCGCGGATCTTCGCAAAGCCGCGCTCCCTGCCGATCACCGTGTCCGCCGAGTGCTCCAGGATCTCGCCCAGCAGGGCCCTCTGTGTGCCCTCGGTGTCCTGCGCGGCCCGCACGAAGTGCTTGTAGAGCCTGGAGCCGGGAATGGAGAGGACCGTCTCGAGGTGGTTCGCGAGAAACCGGTTGAAGGCGCCCTTGATCCCCCTCTGCCCGCTCCTGATTCCCGTTGCCATTTCAGGCCCTCCCTTCCGCCGCCGCTCAGTCGTCCTTCTTCTCGTCGTCGTAAGCCCTGAACCTCTCCTCGACGATGTCGTGGTACTTCTTCGCGAGGGCCTCGGGATCCTCGGGCACCTCGGAGGGGAAGAACTCCATGCTCACGAGCGTCCTCCTGCGGCCGAAGAGATCCACGATCTGCGGGATCATCGGATCGTGCCTCCTCCACCTGAGGATCTTGCGGTCCGGCAGGTAGTCGAGGACGCAGAGCTCGACGCGCTTGCCCTGCTTCGCCGCCTCGAAGAAGCAGAACGGCTTGAACGGGGCCAGCTAGACCTCCGGGCTCGCCTTGCCCTCGGGGAACACGATGATCCTGTCGCCGTTGCCGAGAACGCGCCGCACGCCGTCGCGCGCGCTCCTGCGGGACGCCTCGCTGCCCCGCTCGACGAAGACGTGGCCCTGATCCTCCAGGGCCTTGCCGAAGTGGAAGACCCGCCGCATCTCCATCTTGATGATGAACACGGAGGGAAACGCGCTGAGCAGAACGGGCACGTCCAGGAAGCCCATGTGGTTGGAGATGACCACGTCGCCCATGGGCCAGTCACGCTCGTTGCGCTTGACGATGCGCACTCCCATGATCCACGCCAGGCCCTTGCCCCACAGCCCGATGATGTCCCGGCTCGTCTGCCTGCGCCACTTGCCCCGCAGGAAGACCTGCCGGAACCGGATGGTGAAATGGAGGATCTCGGTCCAGAGGAACGCGATGGGTGCGCGCATGGCGATGCGCAGGTAATTCATCAAACGCATGACACAAATGCAATCGGCGTCGAGCCTAAGGATCACTATATATCACTGCAAGGCTGCCGCGCACAACCGCGGGATGGAGGCGGTGAGGTTCCGGACACGAGCGCGTGTTCGAGACCGCACATCCCCCAATCGGGTAAAAACGGGTATGTGCGAAAACACACCGGACACCCCGGTCAGGCTCTTGAGGTCGCTCAATCGGTACGATATAAGGGTCACGTCACATCGACGCATTTGTGGACCAAGCGGCAATTCAGGTCAGCATCGAAACACGGAGTTGATCGGGGTCCTGTAGTCGAGACCTGGGGAGACTTGAGGGAGATACATGAGTGATCGATACAACGTCGCGATCGTGGGGATGGGCTGCATCCTGCCCGGCGCGAAGACGATAGATCAGTACTGGCGGAACATCTGCAGCGGGGAGACCTTCTTCACGGACATGCCGAAGGACCGCTGGGACTTCGACCGCTTCTGGTCGAGCGACGTCACGAAGCCGAACAAGACCTACTCGAGGATCGGAGCCTTCATCACCGACTTCGACTTCCCGTTCCTGGACTACAAGCTGCCCCCGAACCTCATGCACGGGGTGGACCTGACGCAGCTCGTGACGCTCGAGGCCACGAAGCAGGCGCTCGAGGACGCCGGCCTCAAGCCCAGGGACGAGAGGCTCACGGACGCGATCACCGTCCTGGGGCTCAGCGGCGTGGACGAGTGGGCGCGGCTGACCGTGTTCCTGCGCCGGCACGACTTCCTCGAGGCCCTGGTGCCGAGGCTGCACGAGAAGGGCCTCGACCCGGCCGTGGTCCGGGAGCTGGCCGAGGAGTTCGGAGAGGTGCTCGACGATCAGGGCTACCACTACGAGTCCGCCACGGCCGCCGTGGGCGCCGTTCCCAGCTCGGTCTCGAACAGGGTCGCCCAGGTCTTCGGCATCCGGGGCTTCAACATGAGCATCGACGCGGCCTGCGCCTCCAGCATGGCGGCCGTGCAGACGGCCTGCGACGCCCTCAGGGCGGGCGACGCGAGGATCGCCGTGGCCGGCGGGGCGGACCTCGGCATCAACCCGGCCATCTACATCGGCTTCTCCAGGGTCATGGGAATGAGTCAGAGCGGAAAGTCCAACCCGTTCGACGACAGTGCGGACGGGCTGCTCATCGGCGAGGGCGTGGGCATCCTCGTGCTCAAGAAGCTCGAGGACGCGCTCGAGGACGGCGACAGGATCCACGCCGTGATCCAGGGCATCGGCTCGTCCAGCGACGGCGCCGGAAACGCGATCTATGCACCGTCCGCCGAGGGGCGGGCGGAGTGCATGCGACGGGCGCTCGAGATCGCCGGGCGACGACCTAGCGAGATCCGCTACATCGAGGCCCACGCGACCTCCACCGTGGTCGGCGACGGAAACGAGATCGACGCCATGGGCATGGCCTACGGACAGCATGCGGACCCCGACCGTCCCGTGGCGCTCGGCAGCGTCAAGGGGCAGATCGGCCACCTCAAGGCCGCCGCCGGCTCCACGAGCCTGATCAAGACCACGCTGTGCATGGAGCACGGCCTCGTGCCGCACATGCCCCGGTTCAAGACACTGACGACCGAGGCCACGTACTCGGGTGGCGGCCTCTACATCCCCACCGAGATGGAGCCCTGGGAGCCCGACGAGGAGGGCCTGAGGATCGCGGCGGTGACGTCCAGCGGCTTCGGCGGGATCAACTACCAGGTGATCCTCGAGATGGGCGAGACGTACGATCCTCCACCGCCCAGGACCCCGATCGACCGGAGGCTCGCCATCGTGGGCATCAGCTGCCGCACCCCGGGCGCCAGCGACCCCGAGGAGTTCATCGACCATCTCATGGCGGGCGACGAGCTCTTCACGCCCGCCGAGCACGAGAGCCTCGGCTGGCACACGCACGTCGACGTACCCGGCAACGAGAGCATCACCGCGCAGCGCATCGGACGGCTCGAGGACTGGGAGCCCGATCTCGTGCGCTACCGCATCTTCCCCAACGCGAAGAGCCAGATCTCCGAGGCCCAGATCCTGGGCCTCGAGCTCACGGACGAGCTGCTCGAGATCATGGACATCGACAGGAGCTCGCCCAAGCACATCGCCGTGTCCATCGGCTCGATGCACAACGACCACTTCGGCGCGATCTGGATGAACATGCTCGACGACGTCTACCGCGAGGCCGTCAAGGCCTGCAAGGCGTACTCGAAGATCCCCGAGGGGGTGCGCGACGAGGTCGTCGAGGGTGCGGTCGAGGCGTTCATGAAGAGGTTTCCTCCCTCCACCGAGCACACGCTGCCCGGCTGGATGAGCAACTGCCTGAGCGGCCGCATCGCCAACACGTTCAACTTCAACGGCCCGAACTTCGTGGTCGACTCCGCCTGTTCCTCGGGCGTGTCGGCCTTCGTCCCGGCCATGTACGAGCTCGCCTTCGGACGGTCCGAGATGGCCGTCGCGGGCGGGATCAACAGGTCCCACAACGCGGAGATGGCGATCGGGGTCACGAGCCTCGGAGCCGTGAGCGACGACGTGGCGCGGCCGTTCGACGTCGAGGGACACGGATTCCTGATGAGCGAGGGCGGAGGGTTGTTCCTGCTCAAGAGACTCGAGGACGCGCGCAAAAACGGCGACGCCGTCCTCGGCATCATCAGGGGCATCAGCGGGTCGAGCGAGGCCGATTCGAAGAGCATGGTCGCCCCGACGAAGCGGGCCGTGCGCAGGGCCCTGCGCAAGGCCGTCGACCAGGCCGGTGTTGACGAGAGCCACATCGGGGTCGTGGACGTGCACGGGTCGGCGAACCACGCCTCTGACGTGGTGGAGGTGCAGTCCCTGGCAGAGGAGCTGCGTCCCGAGCAGGGCGGGAGCCCGCTCCTCGTCACGGCCGTCAAGTCGCACATCGGACACCTGTACGGCGGCAGCGGAGTCACCTCCGCCATCAGCGTCCTGGGATCGCTCAACCGCGGGCAGGCGCCCGGCATCCGCAACCTCGTCAACCCCATCCCGGAGGCCGTGGAGGTGCAGGACCGCGCCCTGCCCATCCCCACGACGCGTCCGCTGCCCGCGGGCACGCAGCTGGGAGCCGTGCAGTCGCTCGGCCTCGGTGGTGCGAACTTCGTCATGATCATGGAGCCCGGCACCGTGCGCACGACCATCCCGCCCGGTCCGGGCCGCGGCCCGAAGCGCGAGAGGCCTCCCGTCCCCGCGACGGCGCCGCCTCCCGTCGTGAGCGCCGCACCGGCTCCGAACGGAGCCTTCCCCTCGCTCCTGACCGTGGAAGCTCCCGAGATGGAAGGCGTGAGACGCCTGCTGTCCCAGGCTTCCTCGGACACGGACAGCGGCTCCATCCTCTCCGAGGGATTCGACGCGGGCCTGCGCGTGGCCATGACCCACGCCTCGCAGGAGGATCTCGACAACAAGCTGAACGCCCTGACCAAGGTGCTCGAGGG
>JAFDER010000672.1 GCA_019310245.1 Deltaproteobacteria bacterium | reverse complement strand
TAAATTCGCGAAGTCAACGTCGGGGCGGAAGATCATGGGCGAGGCGTCTTCCCGTACGGTCCAGTTGAGATCGCTGTCTATGGTGAGGTGCATCTTCTTTGCGCAGTGGGCGCAGGATGTCTCGACCTTCACGCTCAGCTCCTCGTTGCGTAAGCGCCCCTGCACGAAGGGCGTCGCCACCGCGTCGATGCCTCAAGCCGCGTAGAGCGTCTCTCCCGAGCTGAACGTGAGGCGGTGGGGCGTCTCGTCCGCGGTTACGGGATAGGCCCACGCGACGTGGCCGTCGTCGTTGCGGAAGAGGAAGGTCATGTGCTCCTCGAGCTCCTGCAGGATGGACTTCACGCGTGAGATGTCCAGGTCCAGCCTCTCGGCGATGAGGGTGGGCGGCAGGGGCTTGCCGTGGGTCGGGAGCTCGCGCACCACGAAGTTGCGAACTGCATGGTGGTCCTCGCTCATGAAGGCGAGGTTCGCCTGGATCATCTTCCTGGCCGCGGCGATCCTGCTCTTCCAGAGCGGCCCCGGGATCGGGATCATGAGCTTCCAGAAGCCCTTGAGGAGCCTGTTGGACATCGCTGTCCGATGATAGCCGCTCCGTGTCCATGAGAGAAGTGCGAGGGGCGCTGGCGGTGAGGCGAATCGCGGTCTATAAAGGTATGTATCAGTGAGGGAAACAGCATGAAGAAGCTGCTCTTCGTCGTCGCGATCGGCATGGCTACGGGCTGTGCCGACAGCGGCGGTTGTCCCGAGAACATGATCGAGTGCGCGGGTGTCTGCGCGGATCTGGGGTCCGACACGGGGAACTGCGGCGGGTGCGGCATTGCCTGCGAACCCGGGCAGACGTGCAACGTGGGCGTGTGCGAGACCTCGTGCCTCGAGGGCTACACGGACTGCTCGGGCACGTGCCGCGACCTGCAGAGCGACGACTACAACTGCGGGATGTGCGATCTCGTCTGCGCTGCGGGGCACCTGTGCTCCGAGGGCTCCTGCGTGGTCGAGTGCCCCGACGGCTACACGGCCTGCTCGGGCGTGTGCAAGAACCTCGGGAACGACCCGTCGAACTGCGGGGAGTGCGCGGCCGCGTGCGACCCCGGCTGGGTGTGCATGACGGGCGAGTGCGCCTTCACGTGTCCCGATCCCTACACCGACTGCTCTGGATCGTGCGCAGATCTGGGCATCGACCACATGAACTGCGGCGCGTGCGGCACGGAGTGCGGAGAGGGCAGGAGGTGCGAGGCGGGCTCCTGCGTCAACTCCTGCCTCGCGGGCCTGACCATGTGCTCGGGCGCGTGCTTCGATCTCACGCGCGACTCCGAGAACTGCGGCGCCTGCGCGTCGAGGTGCGGCGCGGGCGAGGTGTGCTCGGGCGGGACGTGCGTCCTGGGATGCACCGAGGGCTTCACTGACTGCTCCGGCACGTGCCGGGACCTGCAGACGGACAGGATGAACTGCGGCGCGTGCGACACCGAGTGTCTGGACGGCTGGGTGTGCAACGCGGGCGTGTGCGAGCTCATGTGCCCGGCGCCGCTCACGGACTGCGGAGGCTTCTGCGCGAACACGACCATGGATCCCGAGAACTGCGGCGCGTGCGGAATCGACCTGACGACGGGGTGCGAGGCGAACCTCATGCGCGACATCTCGAACTGCGGCACCTGCGGCACGGTGTGCGCCACGGACGAGGTCTGCTACCTCGGCACCTGCGCGGTGCTCACGTGCTTCGTGGCCGAGGACTTCGAGGCAGGCTCCTGGCCGGTCTCCCCCTGGGTCGTGCAGGCGAGCGGCGGGACGGTCGAGACGACGGCCGCTCACGACGGCACCTACGGCCTCGTCAACCCCGGCTGGCACTACCGCACGGACTACTCCATCACGGACGGCATGGCGTACACGGCGTGGATCCACACGAACACGGCCACCGGCGGGCGCTTCTACTTCGGGTTCGATGCGACCTCGTCGGGATGCAAGAGCTTCGTCATCGCACCGAACACCACGGACATCATGTTCATGACGAACTCGAGCTGGGGCTACACGAACCACGCGGTCGTCGCGCAGTCGTTCGTGGCGGATCACTGGTACTTCATCGAGGTGATCGTCACGGGCACCACCGCCACCGGCAACCTGTACGACTCCGACGGCGCGACGCTTCTCAACACGACCTCGTACACCTACGGCTCGATGGGCACGGGAGGCTTCGCGATGCGAGGCTTCTCGGACATCGGCGTGGACACGATCGAGTACTGCCCCTGAATCTGACCAGATCGGGGTCAGACCCCGATCACTCCCCGATCACTCCCGTTCACTAGAAGGCCTTGCGTAGCTTCGCGACGATCTTGTAGCCATAGCTCACGAAGCCCATGGAGAACAACCCGTCGGGGACGCTGCCGCCGAGATCCATGTGATTCACGTACACGATGCGCGTCTGGCCGGGGACGTCCGTGGGCTTGAAGGTCCAGCTTCCGCTGATCGCCTGTACCGGCAGTGCACCCTTTCCCTCGGGCGACTTCTCGCTCGTCTTGTTCCACATGCGCCTGTAGGTCCGGGCGCCGTCCTTCTCATTGATGGTCCAGCGCATCTTCACCACGTAATGCCTGTCCTTGATGAGGGCATTGCCGAGCCTCTGGTAGATGAACTCGCAGTTCTCGCCGCAGGAGCCGAGCTTCTTGAACTGCTTCAGCCCCTTGGTCGTCTTCAGGGTCGACTGGAAGCTGTCCCAGACCTCATCGGTCGTCGCCGTGACCGTGGAGACGGCCTTGATCCGGGGGACGCCGCTGCCCTCGACGGTCTGCGTGTAGACGGTCACGCCCTTCTTGACGCCGTGCTTCTTCCACTTGCCGCCGCTCTTGGCATGGACGGCCGGCGGGATCATCAGGATGACGAGCATGGGCAGCGTGATG
>JAFDER010000027.1 GCA_019310245.1 Deltaproteobacteria bacterium | reverse complement strand
CCAGCTCGAGCGGGTGAGCATGAGCACCTGTCCCGCCATGTCCTGGACCACCGTTGGCACGGTCCCGTCGTCACCCCAGCACACGCAGCTGGCGAACGACTCCGCGGCCTCGGCCAGCCCGGATTGAGGCTGCTCGCCGACCTGCACGTCCACTCCCATCCTGTCCAGCGAGGCCACCTCCTCCACCGTGACGTCGTCGACGACGAGGCAGAGCCTGCTGTCGGTGAGCATGGACAGCCGGCGCACGGCCTCCGCGTCGACGCGGCCGGTCTCCCCGTCGAGCGGGACGTTGATGCACAGGTACGCGGAGCAGTGGGCCTCCGTGGCCTCGATGCGGCCCTTCACGTCGCCGCCGCCCAGGTCGAGCTCGAGGATGACGTGCATGGGCCTGAACGCGCGGAGCACATCCACACCCGCGTCATGTCTGATGATGATCCTCTCCGCGCCGGCGCGCAGGAGCAGCCTGCCGCGTTCATGTGTGCGGATGCCCCCGCCGACGCGGCAGGGAAAGCGCGAGCACAGACTCTTGAGCACGGCCAGGTTGTCGCCCTGGCCCCTCTCAGCGTCCACGTCGATCACCGCGATCTCGCCCACCCGGGACAGCCCCTCTGCAAGGCCCGTGATCTCCAACACACCGACGGCGGTCTGGCGCCCTGCCCCGACCTGCTCCTGCCGGTCGTCGACGATTCTCAAGCTTGGGATGTTCATGCTCACCTCGAGCAGCCGTGGCCCGGAGTGCCCGTTCCGCACCCCTGCCTGGTTTTCCCCTTTCTGACGGGCACTTAGGCGCCGCGGGGGGGTTCCCGGATCGCCGAATTCAAACTAGATTATTATATGAATCATACGACATTTCGACTAGAATAACTCGTCCTTCAGAAGAAACTCCGGAACAGAGGCACGAAGGCATGAGCGAGAGCACGCGAGAGGCGGAGGAGGCCGTCGCCGAGGAAGCGCAGAAAGGCGCGAACGACGACTACGGGGCGGACCAGATCCAGGTCCTCAAGGGCCTGGAGGCCGTGCGGAAGCGGCCCGGGATGTACATCGGCAACGTCCAGGACGGAACCGGTCTGCACCAGATGGCCTTCGAGGTGATCGACAACTCGATGGACGAGCATCTCGCCGGCTTCTGCAACCAGATCAACATCTGGATCCACTTCGGCGGATCCATCACGATAGAGGACGACGGACGCGGGATCCCCGTCGCGGAACACGAGGGGGAGAAGAAGAGCGCCGCGGAGGTCGTCATGACCGTCCTGCACGCGGGCGGGAAGTTCGACCACGGTTCCTACAAGGTCTCCGGCGGCCTTCACGGGGTGGGAGTGAGCGTGGTCAACGCGCTCTCCGAGTTCCTCAAGATGGAGATCCGCCGCGACGACAAGGTGTGGTTCCAGGAGTACAAGCAGGGGGAGCCCGTCGAACCGCTCACCGCCCTCGGTGCCGCCCAGCGCACGGGCACGAAGATCACGTTCAAGCCGGACCCGGAGGTGTTCGAGAATCAGTCGTACAGCCTGTCCATCCTCACGTCCCGGGCGCGCGAGCTGGCGTTCCTGAATGCGGGCCTCTCGATCAAGCTCGTCGACCAGCGCACCGACAAGCGGGAGACGTTCTGCTACGACGGGGGCATCACCTCCTACGTGGAGCACATCGGACGCAACAAGACCCCGATCCACCCGGACGTGGTCACCATCCAGGACATCCGCGACGGCGTGACCGTCGAGGTGGCCCTGCAGTGGAACGACAGCCTCAACGAGAACATCCTGTGCTACACGAACAACATCCATAACAGGGACGGCGGAACGCACCTGACGGGAGTGCGGGCCGGCCTGACGCGAACGATCAACAGCTACGCCACGGCGAACAACCTGCTCAAGGACTTCAAGGGCACCCTCTCCGGCGAGGACATCCGGGAGGGCCTGACCGCCGTGTGCGCGCTCAAGATGCCCGACCCGAGTTTTTCCAACCAGACCAAGGACAAGCTGATCAACACCGAGGCCAAGGGTCTCGTCGAAGCGGTGATCAACGAGAAGCTCGGCTCGGCGCTCGAGGAGAACCCGCCGCTCGCGAAGAAGATCGTGAGCAAGGTCGTGCTCGCGGCAAGGGCGCGGGCGGCGGCCCGCAAGGCCAGGGACCTCGTCGTGCGCAAGGGCCTGCTGGACATCACCTCACTTCCGGGCAAGCTCGCCGACTGCCAGAGCCGCAACCCCGACGAGTGCGAGCTGTACATCGTCGAGGGTGACAGTGCCGGTGGCAGCGCGAAGCAAGCCCGGGACCGGAAGAACCAGGCGGTCCTCCCGCTCAGGGGCAAGATCCTCAACGTCGAGAAGGCCAGGTTCGAGAAGGTCCTCTCGAGCGCCGAGCTCGGAACGATGATCACGGCCCTGGGAACGGGGATCGGCGAGGACGCGTTCAACGTGGAGAAGATCCGCTACAAGCACATCATCATCATGACGGACGCGGACGTGGACGGGAGCCACATCAGGACGCTCCTGCTCACGTTCTTCTTCAGGCAGATGCCCGAGATCATCGCGCGCGGCTACCTCTACATCGCCCAGCCGCCGCTCTTCAAGGTCAAGAAGGGCAAGAAGGAACTCTACCTCAAGAACGAGGACGCGCTCACGCGCTTCATCGTCGCAGCCGGCACGGGCGAGCTCGAGCTCATGTCGAACGGCCACGTCGTCAGGGGCGACAACCTCGAGCGCCTCGTGACCCTGGCGGGCCGCTACTCGCGCATGCTCGAGCAGGTGGGCAAGCGCAGGAACCCGCAGATGGTCGAGGCCGTCGTGTGGGGGAGCAGGCTGCGGCGCTCGAGCCTCTACGACATCGAGACCATCGATTCGGGCATCAAGGACGTGGACTCCTACCTGAAGCTTCACCACCCGCACCTCGTGCCGTTCGAGATCAAGAAGGACTGGGACGACGAGCACGCCTCGCACAGGATCACGCTCGTTCCCACGCAGATGGGCGAGGAGCACGCCGTGGTCCTCGACTTCGCGTTCTTCGCCTCGGCGGAGTTCGAGGAGCTTGTCTCCCTCAGGCAGCGAATCGAGATGCTCGCGGCCCCGCCCTACGAGGTGAGGCGCGGAGAGGACAGCTACAGCGCGAAGCACCCCGGTGCGCTGTGGAAGCTCGTGGACGAGCACGGCCGCAAGGGCCTTCAGATCCAGCGTTACAAGGGCCTCGGCGAGATGAATCCCGACCAGCTGTGGAAAACCACGATGAACCCGCAGACGCGCAGCCTGCTGCAGGTGCGCGTCACGGAGCAGGCTATAGCGGACGATCTGTTCACGGTTCTGATGGGAGATGCCGTCGAGCCGCGCCGCGAGTTCATCGAGACCAACGCCCTGCAGGTGCGCAACCTCGACATCTGACGCCACGTCCCGCAGCGCTGGATGAACGTCCATTCAGCAGCGCCTCCCCGTTCGCTTGACCCTCCCCGCCGGTTTCCACTAGAAGTGTGAGTCACGATGAGCGAGACCGTCTTCAGCCTGTGGTTCGCCGTGATGGGCATGACCGCCGTCTTCACGGTGATCACGATCCTCACGCTCGCGATGGTACTGACCGGAGCGATCTTCGCCGGGAGAGGCAGGAAGCCCGCGGCCGCGCCGAAGCCCCGGAAGCTGGAGGAGGAGGGCAGCGTGCAGGAGAAGCACGTGGCCGTGATCGCGGCCGCGCTGGCGATCTACCGCGCAGAGCTCGAGGCGGACGTGATCCTCCTCGCAGGGCACGGCGAGCCCCGCTGGACCGGGGACGGCAGGCGCCGGGTGCCTCCCGGCGACGTTCCCGCGCTGAGGCGGACGAGGTAGGGCGACAGGTGCACCCGGAAGAGAGAGAGACATGAAGCTCGAAATCCGCGGCAAGGTCTACGAGGTCGAGGTCATCGACGACGGGACGGGCGTCCACCAGGTCACGGTCGACGGCACGCTCTACGAGGTCAGCCTGCCCGAGAAGCCGGCACGGCCCGCGCCCGTCTCGAGACAGCAGGAGGCCGCGTCGAGTGCACCCGCTCCCGCGGCAGCCAGCCCCGGCAAGTCGCGCCCTGCGGCCGCCGCGGGCGCCGTGGTCGCGCCCCTGCCGGGATCGGTGACGAAGATCGAGGTCGAGAAGGGCGAGGGCGTGAAGGCGGGCCAGGTACTCGTCGTCCTCGAGTCCATGAAGATGAACGTGCCGGTGAAGTCGCCCCGCGACGGAACGGTCGAGGCGATACACGTGAAGGTGGGCGACAGCCTGCAGGTCGACGAACCCATCCTGGAGCTCGGTTAGATGGACATCTGGGACGCCGTATTCAAGCTCGTCCACAGCACGGGCTTCGAGCACCTGGAGATCGGGCAGCTGGGGATGATGGCAGTGGGCGGCCTGCTCATCTACCTGGGCATCGTCAAGAAGTTCGAGCCCCTCCTGCTCGTGTGCATCGGCTTCGGCACACTCATCATCAACCTGCCCATGGCGGAGGAGATCCTGCTCAAGCCACCGCACGGCGATGAGCCGGGCGGGTTGTTCTGGTACATCTCCAAGGGCGTGGAGTGGGAGATATTCCCGCCCCTCATCTTCCTGGGCGTGGGCGCGCTCACCGACTTCTCCCCGCTCATCGCGAACCCGTGGACGTTCCTGCTGGGCGCGGCCGCACAGATCGGGATCTTCACCACATTCTTCCTGGCCAGGACCGTCCTCGGCTTCGGACCCGAGGAGGCGGGATCCATCGCCATCATCGGCGGTGCCGACGGACCCACGTCCATCTACACCTGCATCCTCCTGAGCCCGAAGATCCTGCCCGCCGTGGCCGTGAGCGCGTACTCGTACATGGCCCTCGTGCCCATGATCCAGCCGCCGATCATGAAGCTCCTGACCACGAAGCGCGAGCGAGCGATCGTCATGAAGGAGCTCAGGCCCGTCTCGAGGACCGAGCGCATCCTGTTCCCGCTGCTCATCCTCGTCCTCGTGGTGATGTTCATCCCGGCCTCCACGCCGCTCGTGGGCATGCTCATGCTGGGCAACCTCCTGCGCGAGACCGGCGTGACCGATAGGCTGAGCAAGGCCGCACAGAACGAGATCATCAACGCCGTCACCATCTTCCTCGCCACGTCCGTCGGCATGATGATGAGCGCCCAGCACTTCCTGACCTGGAAGACCATCGGCATCTTCGCCCTCGGCTTGGTCGCCTTCTGCGTTGCCACCGCCGGAGGCGTGCTCATGGGCAAGCTCATGTGCCTGCTGAGCCGTGGCCGGATCAACCCGCTCATCGGCGCCGCGGGCGTGAGCGCCGTGCCCATGGCCGCCCGCGTCGCCCAGACCGTCGGCCAGCAGGAGAACGAGGACAACTACCTGCTCATGCACGCGATGGGCCCCAACGTGGCGGGCGTGATCGGCTCCGCCGCCGCCGCGGGCGTGCTCATCACCGTGCTGGGCGGCTAGCCGATTCAGTCGAGGAACACGGGAGAGCTCCAGGCGCACTCGCCGTCGCTCCTGACCACCATCAGGTAGACGAAGCCCGGCCGCACCGCATCGACGTCGACGTGCCCCTCCCAGTCGGCCGCGCCGCCCGCGTCCAGCTCCAGCTCGGCTCCGGGAAGCACGAGGCACGCCCGGCCGATCGCCGCCCCGGCCCGGATCTCCACCTCCACCCGCACGCGGCCGTCCGTCCTCACCTCGCCGCCCATGGGCACGCCCTCCACCCAGAGCCTCAGCCAGATCCGTTCGCCGCTCGTGGCGTAGACGGACCGCTCGCGCAGGGCGCGCATGATGGAGGCGGGATCGAGGTCGTGGGAGATCACGGCCGCGAACCCCGTTCTGTGGGCGTCCCGGCGGCGCGAGACGCCGTGCTGCCACAGCAGGCCGTGGCCATCGCTGCCGCCGACCAGCCCGAACCTGAGCCCCGACTCGAGCAGAGGCCTGAGGAAGGGACCGCGCACGGGTTCCCTGCAGCCGATGACCCCATCGTCCTCCCTCTCGTAGGCCCCGTGGCAGCTGACGATCTCGAAGCAGGGCTGCAGGACGGGGTCGTGGGACCGCTCGTCCGCGCCGGTCCACCCCACGTGGTGAGGAAAGGCGATCCCGCCGTGGGGCCCTATCGCGGCGAGCAGCCCGCTACCCGTGTCCTCGTCGTCCCGGCTCACGAGCGGCCCGCCCTCTTGCCCGTAGTAGACCACCTTGTGCCCCGGCCCAGGCGCCATCTTCCCCGTCCACTCGTACGCCACGAGCGTCGAGAACTCGCCGGGCTCGTCAAAGCGCCGGGCGAGATCCTGGAGGTAGTGCCACTCCCCCTCGGGCGTCTTCTTGCCGAGGAAAGACTCGTGGTCGCTGAGCGCCGCGAGATCGTCGCAGTAGAAGTCCCTGGCCCGCAGGTAGGTCTCGTGAGGGGCTCCCGTGCCGTCGGAGAACGCGGAGTGCTGGTGCAGGTCGCCAAACCACGTGCAGCACCCGTCCCTGTCCCGCAACCTCTCGCGGTCGCGCACGTGCGTCCCCTCCCCGCCCGTGCAGACGATCCGCCTGCCCTCGAAGGAGGGCGTGCCGCCGGGGTGGTCGATGCACCGCAGCGCCAGTCCGCCCTTCTCGCGCGTCACCGTCCAGATCCCGTTCGCGGACGCGGAGGCCCGGATGGACGGGCCGCGGCACCCCCACTCGAACGCGTCGATCCTCTCTCGCGCGCCCCAGCCGTCGGCGTCGACGATCTGCGAGTAGTAGCAGTGCGACCCGCGGCCCAGCACGAGCACGGAGCACTGCCGCGTGGCCACGGGCACGGGGAACTCGAACCCCTGCTCCTCGCCGCGCGGCTCCTCGCCAGGATCGGGGGCGGACCCCTGCACGGGAACGAGGACCTCGCCGTGCTTGACGAGAGCGAGCCTCGCGTCCTTGACGAGGAGCTGCGGCTCGTCGAAGCGTGCGGGCGCGTGCCAGGTGGCGAGCACGCCTCCGTCCGGCCAGGGGCAGAGGCCCGGCGCGTGCGCCGTCGCGTCTCCGTCGTCGAGCCTCAGGACGGGCCCCATGCGCCCGCCCTGCTCGATCCTCCTCGTCAGGATGCAGCAGCCAGGCGCGCGCTCCTGCTCCCAGGCCGCGACGAGGGACCCGTCACGATCCACGGCGGCCGCGGGCGAGAACACGCGCCCGCCCGGCACGCTGATGAAGATCGTATCCTCTCGTGCCTCCGCATCGGCAAGCGCGATCATCTCGCCCATGCGACCGACCACGACGACGTGCCCGGCCGGATGCACCACCGGAACCGGCTCGGCCAGCCCTTCGATCACGCGCCGCGTCCCCCCCGGCGAGAGCAGCACGGTCCTGGAGTCCGTTCGTGTGCAGCACCAGGCGACGGCGAGCGGACGCTCGCCACGATGCACGAGCCTGACCTGGAAGAGCCCGGGCTCAGAATCCGAGATCCACTCCTCCGAGACCGCGCCGTCCTCCAGCCTCCAAACGACCACGCGCGGGCCGTCGGGCCCGTGAAGAGCCGCCGCGACGCGTACCTTCCCCCCGGGATCGCAGGACACGTCCGCCCCGTCCAGGTACGAGCCGGCCGCACTGATCAGGATCCGCCTCACACCTCCTGCTTCCCCAGCCACTGCAGGTAGTCCGATGGTCCCACGGGCCTCATGTCCACCTCGATGCCCGCCCCGCGCGCCAGGTACAGGCCGCCGGCCCAGACCACGTCCCGCCCGTCGGCGAGCAGGGGGAACGCGTCGCGCAGCATGCGTGGCACCTTCCTGTCGATGAGCAGCCGCTTGAGCCTCCTCGAGCGGCCCGCGAGCCTGTCCCCGGGCCTGCGGCCCCTGAGCTCCAGCGGGAACGCGTCGCTCGTGCCCGTCGCGGTCACGGCCAGCTCCAGATCCCCGCGCCGGTACATGCCCGGGCCGTCCACGCGCGAGGCCGCCTCTTCGGGCTCGCCTCCCCGCCTCAGGATCACCAGCTCGTCATAGGCCCGCTCGGCACGGATTCCCTCGGGCAGGTCCACGAACGCGGACCCGCGGCCCGAGGCGCAGATCGAGAGCACGGCCTCGATGTGTCGCCGGCTCAGCCTGCGCGCGTCGCCCTTGAGGCTCACGAGCACCTCGCGCAGGACGAAGGACCTGAGCGCGGGATCCACCAGCAACAGAGCCTTGCGATCCACGACGAGCGCCCTTCCCCTCTTCTCCACGATCCTCTCGCTGATCTTCTGCACAACTGCGTCCACGGCCCTGCGCGCCTCGCGCGCTCTGTCCGAAAGCTCGCTGATTCGAGAAGCTGCACCGGGCTGGCACGCCTCGAGCGCGGGCATCACGTGCATGCGGACGCGGTTGCGCACGAACCTCCCGTCACGGTTCGTGGGGTCCTCGATCCACGGGATCGCCCTGCCCTCGAGATACCCGAGCACGTCCCGGCGCGGCACGACGAGGAGCGGCCTCACGTACTTGCCGTCGCGGATCGGGCTCATCCCGCCGAGCCCGTGCAGGCCCGTGCCGCGCATCAGGCGCATGATCACGGTCTCGGCCTGGTCGTCGAGCGTGTGCCCCAGGGCGATGCGCGCCGCGCCAACGCCGCGGGCGTGCGCGTCGATGAGATCGAACCGTACCCTGCGCGCAGCCTCCTCGAGGCCTCCACCCCGCCGGGCCTCGCTCCGGGCGTCTCCCCTGAGGAGCGCCCAGGGAACGGACCGCGCCGAGGCCTCGCGCTCGACGAGCGCTGCCTCCTCATCCGTGCCCCGCCTCAGTCCGTGATCCACCGTGGCGCAGGCGAGATCGAAACCCAGGGTGAGGCGCAGCCGCGACAGGACGTCGAGAAGCGCCATGGAGTCCGGGCCTCCGGACACGCCGGCGAGAACGGTGCCTCCGGCGGGAACGAGCCCGTGCTCCTCCATGAACGCTGCAACCCTGCGGATCATGGCTGTGGAGTATACCCCAATTCGATCCCATCCGGCTTGACGGCCCCACCCGACTCTGTGACATGATACGGCGCGTCATGTGGAGGTTACTCGTCATCGCCGCGCTCCTCTCGTCCTCCTGCTCGGCAAGAAGCTGCGGAGGGGAGCCCGAGCAGATCCCGGACGCGTCCGTGGATCTCGTCGCCCCGGAGCCCGAGCCGGAGAGGGTGCTCGAAGCCTCGCTCGACCTGGCCGCTGGAGGCACGGTGCGGCTGGACGGCGGAGCCGCCCTGCACGTGCTGCCGGGCACGGGGCCGGAGGGATCGAGCGCGTCCGTGCGGCTCGTGCCCACCGACGCAGTGGTCGAGCTTCCGCACGCGGGCGCCGCCGCCCGCATCGGGGCGAGCCTCTCCGTCACGGTCCCGGCCACGGCCCGCAGGCCCGTGCTCGTCGAGATGCCGTTCGAGGCGGGGGACCTGCCCGGAGGCCTGACCGAGCGCAACGTCTACGCCTCGTCGGCACGCGGCGACCGGTGGGTGGCGCTGCCCTGCCTCCTGTCACACGGCGATCAGGGCTCGGCGAGCATGGCCGCGGCGGTGACCGGCACAGGCTCGGTGGCCCTGCTCGCCGACGCCTCGCACTCCACCCCGCACGTCCCGTCCATGGCGCTGTCCTTCCTCGCCCTGCTCCCGGCGGCGCTCGGGCCGTCGCCGGCCGCCGAGGCGTCGATCGAGGCGACCTCGGACGAGGAGCCGCTGCCGCTGTACGTGATCGACCAGTCACAGGGCTCGATGGTGCTCGAGGGACGCGCATACGACATCCTCGAGACCAAGGAGCGCTGGAAGGACGGCACGCTGCGGCTGCTCGCCGTCCGGTCCAAGGCGGGAGGCTTCGTCACGAAGCCCGAGGTCGTCGCCTCAGTGCTCCTCGCCCATGCCGTGCGCACGAAGCTCGCCGAGGCGGACCGCGCGGCCCTTGCCGCGCTCATCCGGGAGAACGCCTCGTTCCTCGGCCAGGCCGCGCAGACGCAGCCGCCGCTCGAGCCCCTGGCCACGGCCGTCACCAGCGCCTCCTCGGCAAGGGAAGTCACCCCGGGCGACTCCACCATGCTCGAGGCGTGGCAGGAGACCCTCTCCGACGACGAGGTGCGCTCCGCCATCGACGACGCCCTCGTTCACCTGGAGCTGAGCCGCACGTCCGTGGCCTTCCAGGCAATGGCGGCCGGCATCGAGGTCCTCGACCCGTCCACGGACGACGGCGACGAGCTCCTCGGGCTCTACGCCTCGCTCTCGTGGCTGCTGTCGCGGCTCGAGGGCCTGCACGCGCTGGCCGCCGGCGAGGAACAGCCGGGCGTGATCACGCCGCCCTGGCACGACGAGGCGTCCCTGCGCGCGGCCCTGGATCCCCAGGCGAAGAAGCAGAAGAAGAAGCCCCCGATGGAGGAGACGCCGGAGGAAGAGCCCGAGGGATCGGTCCTGCTCGAAGCCGCCTGGAAGTCGCTCCTGCCCGTCGATCCCCTGGCCCCCGCGGTGGCCGGGCTGCTCGAGGCCGGAGCGCTGCTCCTGCCGGGATTCTCCCAGCTGGCCGGCACCTCCGGCGACAGGGGCGACTGGGTCGGGATCGAGAACGTCCTGGCCGCGGCCGTGGAGACGGCCTCGCGGCCCGCCAAGATGGCGCCGCCGCCGGAGACCGAGATCAAGAACCACAAGTTCTCCAGCGGCGTTCTCACCGTGATCCCCACGGGCACGGACGAGGACGGGAGGATCGCGGCGTACCGCTGGTGGTTCGACGACGGTCAGGACCAGCACGTGGTCAAGGGCAAGACCGCGATCAAGGCCAGGCTCGCGTCCCTGCGCTCCGGCTCGCACGACATCTTCGTCGCGGCCATCGACGACGACGGCCAGCGCGACCCCGTCGCCGCGCGCCTGTCGTTCTACATGCGAAGGAGCGTGGAGCTCAAGAGCCAGAATGTCGAGATCGCGTTCGACGCCGAGCCCTGGAACGTGAACTCCGAGCACGTGCGATCCATCCGCACCTTCGTGCGCGAGCTCGAGGGCCCGGTGCAGGAGTGCGCGGACGACCACTACCGCTGGGGCATCGACTCGGGCGGCAAGGTCACGATGAGCTTCGCGTTCAGCGCGGACAAGACCGCCAACGTGGCCCACTCCGCCACGATCGTGAAGGACACCTTCAAGAACAAGAGCCTCTCGACGTGCATCAGGAAGGCCGCCAAGAAGCCGCGGATGCGCTACAACCAGGACTACCGCCCCGCGGCGACCGTCTCGCTGACCTTCCACCTCAAGCCCATCATCCTGTTCTTCGACTCCGCGTCCATGGGCGGCACGCCCGGCCCGGACATCATGGGCGCCACGCTCTACCTCAAGTGCACGCAGAAGGCTTTGCGCAAGACCGAGGCCATGTGCGACGCCGCGGTGCGCGCCCTGCCCGGCCCCTGGGACGCCCAGAAGTGGCTCGGGGACGAGGAGGAGGAGTCCGGCGTGGACGAGGAGGAGCCGCCGGCCGGACCCGAGGAGACCGAGGTGCCCGAGGAGACCGGGGTGCCCGAGGACCCCGTGGCCGGGCTGCCCGAGGAGGAGCCGCCGGCCGGACCCGAGGAGACCGAGGTGCCCGACGACCCCGTGGCCGGGCTACCCGAGGAGGAGGCGCCCGTCGAGGAGGTGGTGGTCGAGAAGGTCGTCATCCCGCCTCCCGAGTTCGACGCCATCGAGATCCACGCCGACTGCGTGCAGAAAAACATCTCCATCACCCTCTCGAACTGCATGGTGCACCTGACCAAGAAGAGGCTCTGGTGCGTGGACTCGTGCCTGAAGAAGGCGAAGACGTGCTCCAAGCAGTGCAAGAAGGCGGCCGACTGGGCCGAGGACCCCTTCACGTGCCGAGAGATGTGCTGGACGGACGAGGCGTTCCCCTGCGCCGAGCACTGCGCCGTCAAGAAGACGCCGCTGCAGAAGGAGGACCCCGGCGCTAGCTGGTGACCGTGGTCTCTATGGTGAACGGCGGCGGGTTCTCCATCACCCTCTTGACCGTGCACATTCCGGCGACCCGCGCGATCGCCTTGTGGTACTTCTCGGGGAAGCTCTCCGGCACCTTGATCTCGATCCTCACGCCCAGGAGCTTGCCCGTCTTCTCGTCGAACGTGTGGTCCTGCACGAGTCCGATCCCCTCGGTCGGGATGTCGCGTGCCTCGCAGAAGCCGACCACGTAGATCCCCGCGCACGTGGCCAGGGAGGCGAGGAAGTACATGAACGGCTCCGGGGCGGACCCCTCCCCCCCGGCGTCCCTCGACTGGTCCGTCCTCATCGTGAAATCTCCGAAGGTCGCGTCGATCTTCTTCCCGCCCCCGTGGGTGACCGTGATCGTGGCTGCCATTGGTGCCTCCTCACCACCACCATAGCGCCGCGGGCCTGCGAGGCAACACCCCCGTTTTCTGCTATCCTAATCCTCAAGGAGCACCAATGACACGAGCGCTCACGATCCTCATCGCCCTGAACCTCGCGGCCTGCGGCAGTTCCCTCAAGGCCACGGGCACGGCAGACGGGGGCCCGGACACGGACGGGACGGACATGATCGAGATCACGCCCCTGCCCGACGGCGACGCGGACACCGTGCCGGACATCACGACAGAGATGCCCGCGGACGTGCCCACCGAGCCGCCGCCTCCCGGCTCCTGCGCTCCGGTCTCCGAGATCGCGTGCGGCGGGTCCGTCTCGGCCCGCAACGACGCACCCGGCCACTCGGACGTCATCCTGCGAAACGGCTGCTACGACAACGAGTGGACCGGGCCCGAGATCGCCTACTCGCTCACGCTCCCCACGGACGCCGTGCGCGCCACGATCGACCTCACGGGCATCTCGGGCGACCTGGACATCTTCCTCTTCGGGCAGACGTCCGGCGCGTGCGACACGAGCGAGTGCCGCGACATGGGCCTGGCCGGGGCGGACCGCGACGAGCGGATGGTCTACACGGGCTCGCCCGGCGAGACCCTGTACATCCTCATCGACGGCTTCGAGGACACCGTCTCCGGCTTCACCCTCGACGTCGGCTGCGTCATTCCCGAGGACTGCGACGACGGCCTGGACAACGACGGCGACACCGTCGCGGACTGTGAGGACCCCGAGTGCCGCTGGCAGCTTCCCTGCTACGAGGACGTGTGCGACGACGACGTGGACAACGACGAGGACGGCCCCACCGACTGCGAGGACTTCGACTGCATGTCCATGCCCGAGTGCCCCGAGGCGTGCACCGCCACGACCGACGTCACGTGCGGCAGCGAGTTCGACGCCAACACCGGAGCATCCGGCACGCCGTCGGACATCGACCGCTGGAGCTGCTCGCGGTGGGACGAGTCCGGCCCCGAGCACATCTACTCGTTCTCCACGGGTTCGGACCGTACCGTCCAGGTCCGCATCGCGGACATCTCCGAGGACCTGGACGTGTTCATCATCCAGGACAACGGCGGCGGCTGCCAGAGCTCGAACTGCATCACGTACGGCAACAACGGTGCGTACTTCACGGCCTCGGCCGGCGTCACCTACTACGTCGTCGTGGACGGGTATCTCGGCGTCACCAGCTCCTACCACTTCACGCTGACCTGCGGCTGATCTCCTTGCGCCCCCGATAATTCACTTCACAATAGGGCATGAGGCCCGCATATGCTCTCGCCCTCGTCCCGCTGCTCCTGTGCGCCTCGTGCAGCTGCGACGTCAAGGAGGAGCCCACCTGGGGAGAGCCATACCGTTCGTGCGGCGATGGGGTCGAGCATTTCGTTGAGTACGACTACTACGTGGCCACTGCAGAATGGGGTGAGAGCGAGAACATCGGGTTTGATCTGGATGAAGAGGTGACTTCCTGCGAGTCGGGCTGCATCAACGATGGCCTGGAGGGCGTGGACAACAGGATGTGGGCCGTCCTGGACGGCATCGGTGACACCTTCGGTGGAGGCCTCGAAGCGGTCTGCACGATCCCTCTATGCTTCCCGCAGCAGGACATCGAGAACGGAGATCTGAGTATTCTCATAAAGTCCCGCATCGGCGTGCTTCCGCACGACAGGATCTGCCGTGAGTACTATCTCTACAGCGGCCGCGATCTGGATGGAGATCCATCCGATAACCTGTCCGGCTTCGAGCCGTTCCAGGCGAGCAGGGCCTCCATCGCGGAGGATGGGGACGACCTAATCGAGCACGCCCTCTTCCGCTTCGACACGGGCGGCGAGTTCCTCGAAGACGAGTACAGGCCGCGGCCCGCGGACAGGGTCGACATCGCCGTGAGGGCGCCATCAGGGGAATGGGTCCCCATCCCCTTCCACCGGGCGCACATCTCCATCACGCGCACCGTGGACGGCATCGCCGGGATGCTGAGTTGATTCATCAAGGTCCAGGATCTCATGGAGTATATGCACCGCCCCGACATCCTGGCCGCATTCGATGATCTTGGATACGACTTTCCGCCGGAAGCCATCCCGGATCTCGTCATGAACATCATCGTCAACCAGGCCGACGGCGACATCGTGCCGGCAGGGCCGACGGACGACAGGTGCACGACTCGTGACGACTGCCCGATCCCCTGGCGCACATGCAGCACGGAAGGATTTTGCATCGAGCCGCCGGACAGGATGGATGCCTTCTCGGCAGCTCTTGTCTACCAGGCCGTGCCCTGCGAGATCACGGGAATCGCGGACGAGTAGGATCAGTAGCCGGAGATGGACTTCTCGTCGTAGAAGCCGGGGGGGCCGAGCTCCTCGAAGCTGCCGCGGTCGTGCAGGTGGATGCGCACGTGGGTGCACAGATCGCAGGCGCCTGAGTAGCCGGAGTCGAGCGGCGTGAAGCCGTGCTCGTCCATGGCCCAGGTGACCAGGGACTCGAGGCCCTGGTTGTAGATCCGGTCGAGAAGAGGGAAGCGGTCCATGGGGATCTCGCCGGGCACCAGGGAGAGGGGCACGACGATGCCACCACAAAGGCCGGGCACGTAGTTTCCGGCGAGGTCGACGTGGAAGTGGGTGGTGCTCACGAGCCGCTGGCGGCAGGGGGCGCCCGAGGCGGCGTCGCTCCAGTCCATGCAGAAGCCGTGGGCGGCGAGCAGGCGGCCTCCGCGGCCGCCGGGGATCACGCCGTAGCGCATGCCGACCTGGAGGGCGAAACCGTCGCCGCGCTCGGCGATGAGCGCGTCGAGGTCGAGCCGGCTGTCCTGGTCGAAGGACGCGAGGTCGGGCACGAAGTCGGGCAGCCAGACGATGACGCCGCCGGCGAGGATCTGTCGGGCCACGGCGATGAGCGCGAGGGTCTTGCGCGGCTTCGTGAACTCCGCGTGGAAGTGCGAGGCCGAGACGAGAAGGCCGTTCAGGCCGAGGGCGCGGAGCCTCTCGAGCGTAGCGCGGGCGTGAGATTCGCTGAGCACCCAGGAGGCGTTGGTCTCGACGTAGTCGAAAAGAAGTCCCCTGTCGGAGAGGCCTTCGAGGACCGAGGAGAGGAGATCGACGTCGAGGAACGGCTCTCCGCCGCCGATGTGGAACGAGGCGAGCGGGGCGCGACTCTTGAGCTCGTCGAGGAGCGAGTGGAGAGCGTCGGGCGAGTCGGGCAGACCGTCCCTGCGGTGAGGCCCGCAGGCGTAGAGGCAGTGGCGGCAGTGCGACGAGCACCTGTAGCCCAGGTTCAGGCCGCCCGCCTGCAGGCGGGGAATCGTCAGCGAACGAGCGTGCACCCGCAACCTGACGCCTCTGCCCCGTCCTGCGTGCCGTCGTCGGAGGCCGTATCGACCGGAGCGTCGGCGGACGCGTCGGGGGCGGGGTCTGCGGAGGTATCGGGGAAGGAAGCATCGGGCGGATCGTCAGGCGGCGGGGTGTCCGTCCACTCGTAAGCGCCCACGTCGTACGCGCTGCCCTGGGGCCGGGAGATCCAGTCGCGGTCGGTGGTGACATCGGTCAGCGTGATGCCCGCATCGACGGGCGGCGAGGTCTCGAGCAGGTGGTAGTCGTCGCCGGCCGCGTCGTCGAAGAAGGTCGCGTTGGCGAGCATGTTCGTGGAGTCGGCCTCGGAGGGGAGCGTGTCCGAGAGGAAGAGGCAGTTCTGGACCGTGGGCGCGACGTCCGAGCTCGCGTCCCTAAGGAAGGTGCCGATGCCGTCACCGAAGGTGGAATTGAGCAGGAGCAGATCCGTGATGCCGTCCTCGTAGCGAACGCCGTAGTCGCAGTCGAAGACCACCGCGTTCATGACGGTGACGAGGGAGGGGTGGCGCAGGCGAAAGGCGATCTCGGAGTCGTAGATCGTGACGCCGTCGATGATCACCTCGCAGTTCTCCTTGACGTTGAAGACTCCCTGATTGGAGATGGCGCCGGAGAAGCCGTGGGCCGTGACGTCGCGGAAGACCGCCCGGGAGCGGGGGCCGGAATCGGGGGTCTTGGCGTCGAAGGCGTTCTCCCCCGGGACGGAGCCCTCGGGAAACCCGGAGCCCGTGGGGCCGAGAGGGCCGATCCACATGGTGGTGGACTGCACGAGGAGTTCGTCCCAGAAGTCCCGCGAGGGCGAGAGCTGGATGGCGTCGCCGGAGAACTGGTAGATCTGCGAGTCGCGGATCGTGAGGCGGACGACGCCGCCGCAGGTCACGCCGTGGGCGTCCACCCGCTCGCCCTCCCAGCGCAGGCAGTGGTGGATCCTGCAGCCGTCGATGGTGACGTCGGAAGCGCTGTCCAGATCCACGCAGTCGCGAGCCGTGTTGCGCACCTCGCAGTCCTCGAGCCGGACGTGGGAGTTCGTGCCGTTCACGGTGACGGGCACGCGATCGCCCCACAGGCCGTCGAAGACGATGGAACGGACCGTGATCCAGGAGTGGTCGATGACGAGCACGCGACCGGAGTTCTCGACGATCACGGCGCCGTCGCCCTCTATCGTGATGGGAGAGGACTCGGTGCCGCTGCGAACCGTCGTCGCCGTCTCCGTGTAGGTGCCAGCGGAGACCACGACGATGTCGCCGGGCATGGCCGCGTCGATGCCCGAGGCGATCGTGTCGAAGGGATCGGACGCGGAGCCGGTGCCGCCAGCCGCGGCCGAGCCGTCAACGTGCCAGTCAGCCGCGCGGGTCTGCCAGGAAAACAGTGCGAGGGAGAGGAACAGGAGCGTCCTGGTCAATGGCCACCTCCTACGAAGAGATCTGCCCCTCGAAGACGATGTCGCTCGTGCAGGATTCGAAGTCGGAGGCGCAGCCCTTCTTGCACAACTCGACGTCGTCCTTCTTCTTGCAGGCCTTCTTGCAGCTCTTGTGCGGGCTCTTGCAGGTCTTGAGCAGCTTCGCGGCCTTGTTGCGGGCCTTCTTCGTGGTCTTCTTGATCTTGTTCTTCTGCTTGGTGCCCACGCTGTAGGAAAAGACGGCGGCACCGAGCCAGCACTTGTCGAACTCGGAAGAGCCGGCCATCTCGAGGCCGACCGCGAGGGTGGCATCCTTCTCGAAATGCTTCTTGGAGGGGCAGACGTCCTGGCTCCAGCCCGTGCGGAGAATGGAGTCGGGCACGCCGTCGTCATGGATGGGCTTTCCCGTCTCGGCGTTCTTCAGGGTGTAGGAGACGTTGCAGTTGAGGGAGGCGACGAAGATGTGGTAGCAGAGGTCCGGGTTGATCGTGAAGGTGTGGCTCCAGGACGGCCCGCGAGTGCTGATCATGTCGTTGAAGAAGGGGTGCTTGCCCGAAAGGTGTGCGGGCAGGCTCTCACGGTCCTCGGTCAGGATGGCTGTGAGCTTGGTCTCGGCTTCCTCCTTCTGCACCTGCTCGAGGTCGATGGCGCCCGTGCCGGCGAGGTAGAGCTTCACGTCCTCGCCCGTGCGCCACGAGAGTTTCTCGGCCTTCGCCTCGACGACGAGGAGGAAGCCTCCCGTCTCCGAGAGGTTGTGGAAGGCAGTGAGCTCCCCGGCGAACGCGGGCCAGACGCACATGCCCAGCACGGCCAGGGTGGAGCGGTCCGCGTCCTCGGGAGTGAGGTCGAAGAGGTCGGTCCCCCGCTCGATCATCTCCTCGGGGTGCTTGATGCCAAGCTCCACGTTCTCGGAGGAGGTGCTGGCGCGCACGCCGATGAGCCTGTAGCAGTGCGCCTCCTGCAGCTTGACGGGCACGGAGCTGGAGTCGGAGCCCGGCTCGATCACGTGCTCGACGAGGATCTTGAAGCCTTCATGGGACTCGAAGGCAAGGCTCCTCGCCTCGTCCGCCGCGCCCTCGACCGTGCCGGAGGCGCCTCCGCAGGAGGCCAGGGCCGAGAGGAGCAGGCAGGTGAGCAGGCGTTTCATGGTCACTTCCTTCCGGGAACCCACGCCATCGCGAAGGCGAGCGTGAAGTCTCCATAGGCGTTGTAGGCGTCGTCCGTGATGCCGATGCGGGCGGAGATCTCGTAGTCGAAGGTGCCCCTCTTGAGCCTGACACCCGGACACAGGGCGAAGGCCGTGAGGTAGGGCTCGGCGCGGCTGGCGCGGTCCGTGTCGGGATCCTCCTGGTGCGCCTTCGTGGGC
>JAFDER010000213.1 GCA_019310245.1 Deltaproteobacteria bacterium | reverse complement strand
CTCGCACACGACGCCCGAGCCGGCGATGGAGTGCACGACGTTGCCGAAGAAGACCGTGAGGGTGGACTCCTCATTGCGGACGGCGTTCTGCGAGTCGTGGATGGTGTTGAGCAGGACCCAGACGTCGCGGCTCGTACCGTCGGAGCCGATGACCATGGCCGAGCCGTCGGAACCCGAGTCATGGAAGCCCGCGGGGTAGCAGCCCGAGCCGTCGTCGTAGCAGAACTCCTCGTCCGTGGGCGCGGGGCGGTAGCCGTACATCTCGTTCTGCGAGACGATCACGTCGTGGACCCACTTCAGATCCACGGCGTTCTCGCGGTCCGAGTGCATGACGTTGAAGCCGAAGTACAGGTGGTTCGGAGGATCGCTCTCGCAGCCGTGGCCGAACTGGATGGAGTCCTCCGCGTTGTGATGGATGTGGTTGCCGATCACCCACACGAAGCTCGTGCCGCACGAGCCGGCCACGCCGAGGCGGTTGTTGTCCTGACAGTGATCGATCTCGTTGCCGAGGATCACGTGCTCGGTGCCCTGCACGACCAGGCACGTACGATCCGGGGACGAGTGGATGTGGTTGTTCCTGATGACCACGTGATCCGACGACTCGACGAGGACGCGCGTCTCGGCGAACTCGAGGTTCTCGATGACGAGGTAGGACGCCGTGAAGTCGAACCTGAGACCGTCCGAGCCGTCGTGGGTGATGACGGGACGCGGCCCCCCGTCCGGCCCGCGGATGAAGATCGGCGCGTCCGCAGTACCCGTGACGTCCATCCACACGCCCGAGTGCTCGTAGGTGCCGGCCGCGATGCAGACCACGTCTCCCGCCACGAGGTCGTAGGGGATCGTGCATCGCGGGGTCCCGGGAGTGCCGGGGCCGGAGTCGTCGCACGTCCCCGTGTTGTCGACGTGGTGCGTGCAGTAGCCGGCGTCACCGTGCACCGACTCCACGGTCTCGTCCACGCCGAACGACGGGTACGGGATGCCCACGGGCCACTCCGCATCGAGCGGCGGGATGTCGGGCTCGGTGAGCGCGTCGGCCTCGGTCACGACGTCCGCCGTCCCGTCGGCGTCCAGGCCGGCGTCGGTGTCGGAGCCATTCCCGCCGGAGCAGCCGCTCGCGAGCAGGAGCAGGACGAGAGCCGGAGCCGATCTCACGAGGCACGTCATGACTTCCCTCCCGGTCACGGTGTCTTGGGCAAGTTTAATCCAACGAATTGTCTGGTCAACAGAGCCACCCGCGGCCGTGGCAGCCCCGCCGTTGATGGCATCAAATGATTGTATCATCTGATAGGAAGCCCTCCTGGGAGCCCCTCCCCAGGTCAGCGCAAGGTGAGGACTGCCACGAGGGCTGCCTGATGAAATGAATGGCAAATGTTCGCGGTTGTCTCTGGATAGCTAATGAGAACGGCGGGTTGCAGATAGGGAGCCTGTCCCCCGGATGAGGTCGGCGACCTCCTCGAACAGGTCGGAGGTGCGCAGGATGCCGACGACCTTGTCGTGTCGGGTCACGAGGATCGACTGCACGTGGGCACTCACCACCCGGCTGATGGCCTCGGCGATCGTCGCGTCCTCGCCGATGCTCTCGAAGGTCGGCACCATGGCATCCTCCACCCGCAGCCCGCCCGCCCGGGCGCAGAGCGTCTCCAGGCTCGTGTTCAGGTGCCTGTAGCTCTCCTCCATGGACTCGACGAACTCCGGGGTCAGGCCCGCGCGGTCGAGGAACTGGATGTCGTCGTTGCCCAGCAGCTGGGGCTGGAGCTTTCCGAGGATGGACAGGTGGGTGAGCTTGCCCACCACGTCGCCGTTGGTGTCGAGGACCAGGATCGCGCGGTGGTGGTGGCGGTCGTAGGTCAGGCCCAGCTGGGCCTTGTTCAGGGCGGCGAGCGCCTCCTGCACGGTGCTGCCGACCAGGATCGTGGCGTACTCCTCGATGGGGAGCATCACGTCCTTGACCTTCTTCTCTTCCATGTTCGTTCCCCTCAATTCACCCGGACGGGCCGCGCACGGATCACCCGCCCTTCCTGTCGAGGTCCTTGAGCTTGCGCAGGATGCTCAGGGCCGACTCGCCATACACCGTTCCCATGAGCTGCTCGAGCTTCTCGCCGTCGATCTCGAGCTTCCTCTTGACGCGCACCTTGAAGGCCTCCTTGAGGACCTCCATCAGCTCGTCCGTCTCGCAGGGCTTCTGGAGGTACTGGTAGGAGCCCTCCTTGACGCACTGTACGGCAGAGTCGATGGAGCCGTGCCCCGTGAGGATGACGACCTCCACGAGCGGGTGCTCCTTCTTGAGCGTCCTGAGCACCTCCTCTCCCGACATGCCGGGCATCTTGAGGTCGACGAGCGCGATGTCGAACTCCTTCTCGCGCGCCAGCTTCACGGCCTCGTCCCCGCTGCTGACGGGCGACACGTCGAAGTCGCGCATGACGAGGCGCTGCGAGAGGGTCTCGAGGAACCGGACCTCGTCGTCCACGATGAGAAGCCTGATCTTGTCCTGGTCCATGGTCTCACTCCTTTCGGGTCAGAATCCGATCCACTGCCAGTATCCGAGAATGGTCCACCCCCACAGGACCGCGAAGGCCAGGAGGGTGACGATGACGCCGTGCTTGAAGAAGTCGCCGAGGGTCACGAGCTGCTCGCCGGTCTTGGGGTCCTTCGCGAGGGAGTAGGCGATGGCGTTGTTCGGGGTTCCGATGATGAGGCAGTTGGCGAAGCTCGATGCGAACGCCGTCGCCAGCCCCACCATCAGGGGGTCCGTGCCGGAGATCGAGGCCATGGGCACCGTGATGGGCCCCAGTGCCGAGACCGTGGCGCCGTCGCTCATGAAGTTCGTGAGGACCCCGGTGAAGAAGCTGGAGGCGATGGCGAGGCCCGAGCCGTGCGAGAGGAAGTCGGGCAGGATGCTCACGAAGCTCGAGGCGATCCACAGCGCGGCCCCGGTGTAGGCGAGGCCCACGCCCATGGCGCACGCGCCCGCGTAGAGGGCCACCACGTCCCACGAGATCTTGTTGATGTCCCTCCAGCCGATGATCCGGAAGACGGCCAGCACGACGAGGCCCATGAGGACCGGCCCTCCCATGCCGAGCGAATCGCTCGCCACGATCCAGAGCACGATCACGCCCACCAGCACGGCGGCGGTGATGTACTCCGCGCGCGTCATCTTGCCGAGCCTGCTGGACTCCCTCTTGACGATGGCCGCGATGTCGAGGTCCTTGACCTTGATCTTGCGGCGCAGGCGCAGGTAGAAGTAGCCGCCGATGACGAGGGCCATCACGGGGACGAACGGAAGGCCGTACTTGACCCACTCGCCGAAGCTGGGCGCGACGCCGTAGTCCGACAGGATGCCGATCATCACGGCGTTGCGCCCGCCCGCGGCCGGGGACCCCGGCCCCCCCTGGTTGGCCGCGAAGCAGATGGCGAGGATCATCATGACGGCGAGCGACCGGTCCTTCGTCAGGCCCGCGGACTTGATGGCGGACATGTAGACCACCATGAGGATGGGCGCGATGAAGGCGACGAGCGCGTGCTCCGACAGGAAGGAGGCGCTCACGGCGAGCAGGGGCAGGAAGATGAACAGGAAGGAGGTGGGCGAGCGGCTCGTGCCCAGGAGCAGGAGGCCGATCCTGCGGTCCAGGCCGGTCCTGGCGATCCCCGCCGCCAGGGCCAGGATGCCCATGATGAAGATCACGGCGTCCTTCGCGTACGCCTTGGCCACGAGGTTCGGGGGAAAGACGCCGAAGAGGTACATGAGCACCCCCACGAGCATGGCCGTGATCCCGATGGGGAGCGCGCCCGTGGCCCAGAAGAGCGCGGCCACGAGCAGGATGCCGAGCATGACCATGGCGGTGTGGCCCGTCTCGCGCGGCGTCAGCGTACGCTCCACGACCTTCCCGTCCTGCCCCGTCTCCTCCACGCTCCGGCGGGCGTAGCTGCTGTAGTAGTGGGCGACCGTCTCTCCCTCCTCCATCTTGCCGTACGCGGAGTACCCGGCGTTGGCGTCGCCCAGCGAGCCCGTCTTCTCGGCGCCGAGCAGATCCACCATGGACTGCGGGACGGGCATCAGGACCATGGCGGCGAAGACGACGGCCCCGATGATGAGCACGCCCGGCCTGAGGTTGTGGTTGCCCCACAGCCAGCCCCAGAGCGAGCGCGAGTCCACCCTGGGGATCTCGTGCCGCGCCATGGCGTAGGTCTTCTCGCGGCACGCGGCCTCGAGCGTGGAGATCAGCTCGCCCGTCTCGCAGGGCTTCTCCAGGTAGGCGAAGGCGTCGAGCCTCCCGGTCGTGGTGGCCGTCTGGATGGACGCGTGCCCGGTCAGGATCACGACCTGGACCTCCGGGGCGATCCTCTTGATCTCCCCGAGGACCTCCTCGCCCATCATCTTCGGCATCCTGAGGTCGAGGAGCACCACGTCGGGCTTCCGGAGCCTCACGGCCCGGATCGCCTCCTCGCCGTCGGCCACGTCCTCGACCTGGAACCCCCTCATCGCGAGCCGATCGGCCAGGTTCCTGCGGAACCTGTCCTCGTCGTCGACGAGCAGGATCTTGCCCCTGCGGACCTCCTCGTTCTCAGGCATGGGCACCTCGGCTCCCGCGGGCTTCGTCCCCGGCCTCCACCGGCAGGATGATCGTGAACGTGGTCCCGATGTCGACCTCGCTCTGCACCTCTATCCGTCCCCCGAACGACTTGATGATCCCGTAGCTGATGGACAGGCCGAGCCCGGTCCCCTTGCCCACGTCCTTGGTGGTGAAGAACGGGAAGAACGCCTTCTCGATCTGCCCCTCGGTCATGCCGTGTCCCGTGTCCTGCACGTCCAGCTGGACCTCCCCGTCCACGAGACGCGTCCGTATCGTGATGCACCCGTCCGAGCCCATGGCGTCCTTGGCGTTGTTGATCAGGTTGAACAGGACCTGCTCCATCTGGTTCTCGTTGAGCATGATCTGCGGAAGATCCGGGGCGAACTCCTCCACCACCTCGATGTTCGAGACGCTGAACACGGTCTTCTTGATCGCCAGGACCTTGTCCACGACCGCGTGCAGGCTCGTGGGCGTCAGCACGGGGTCGTGCTGGCGCGCGAAGGCCATGAGCTTGCGCGTGATGGACCTGCCGCGCATCGCGGCCTCGCCTATCGCGTCGAGCCTCTCCTTGAACTCCGCCTCCTCGAACCGCCCGCCCAGCTCGGGGTCCATGAGGTCCTTCATCATCCCGGCCTCCTCGTAGATGATGGCCAGGGGGTTGTTGATCTCGTGGGCGACCCCCGCGGCCATCTCCCCCACCGACGCGAGCTTCGCCGCATCGAACAGCTGGCCCCTGAGGTTCGCCTTGGACTCGTCCGCCTCCTCCAGGCGGCCCACGAGCCGCCGCGTGGAGCGCAGGACGAGGATGATGATCAGGCCCAGCGCCACGAGCATGATGCTCACCAGGACCACCCGTGCGCGGAGCACGGGTGCGTACGCCATGGCGGTCGGCACGCGGGCCACGAGGGCCCAGTCGGTCTGGGTGAGCCACGCGAAGGCGCCGAGGTACGCGCGGCCGTCCACGTCCATCTCCGAGACGACGGTGCCCGCCGTCTTCTCGGGCACGGCCATGACCTCCTCGGCGTCCTCCCCGCCCAGGATGGTCTGCCGCTTGCCCGCCGCGTTGACGATGAAGGCCTCGGCCTCCCTGCACAGGTAGGAGCTTCCGACGAACTCCCCGAACTTCTCCGGGTCCACGCTGGCCCTGAGCACCCACGTGCGGCCCTCCACGCTCCGGCGGATGGCGATGATGAAGTGAGGCTTCTGGCGAAAGCCGAGGTAGACGTCGCTGATCAGGTAGTCGCGCTCCTGCTCGAGCAGCCGGCGCCACCACTGCTCGCCGCTGTAGTTCTTGCCCTGGAGCTTCTCGTGGGGTCCGGCGTAGGCCGCCAGCGTCCCGTCCGGGGCGAAGAAGCCCAGGTCCACGAAGGTGGGGCTCTCCTTCCTCAGATCCTCCAGCACGGAGTCCATCTCCGACCCGGGGGGAGGCAGGACGTCACGGGCGAGGAACGCGTTGCGCAGGTTGACCCCCCTCTCCTGGA
>JAFDER010000212.1 GCA_019310245.1 Deltaproteobacteria bacterium | reverse complement strand
GCACCGTAGGGGAACGTGATGGTCAGGGGCAGCGTCCTCAAGGGATCGAGCACGAAGTCCCCGGTCACCCAGACCATGGGGGGCTGCGGGCCGTCGGGCGGGGGATCGACGATGTCGAACAGATCCTCGATCCACACGAAGTTCATGAGGAAATCGATGCCCGTGCTCCCGATGCCCACGGCATCGGGCCAGGCCGCCAGATCGGGCTGGATCGCCTGCCCGTGGCTCGTCCACCCGCTCCTGGTCTCCGTGTGGGCCCAGGCCTCGTTGTCGGCGGCGTTGATCACCGTGTCGTCGCCGCACATGTCGGCAAATTCGGGCAGCGGCTGCTCGAAGATGTCGTACATCATGTCCGTCGCGTAGATCTTCCCTCCCCTCGTGAGGAAAGCGCGGATGTTGGAGAGCACGCCGGCGTTGCTCAGGGGATTGGTGGGATCGCCGAGCTGCCCGAATCCTGCGATCGTGCAGGGGAAGAAGATGATGTGGTAGGAGAGCATGCGCGAGACGTCCTCGAGGAGCGCCGTGTTCGGCTCGTACGGACTGATGTTGTAGATGTCGAAATGCTCCGAGCCGTGGACGAGCGTGTTGTCGGGACCCAGATCTCCCATCTCGAGCTTGGCCAGCACGTCCTCGATGTGGTCGCCGTTGTCCATGGCGTACACGAGCGCCATGCTCGGGATGGTGTCCCCCTCCCCGTGGTCGCTCGGCAGCGTGGAGAGATCCTCCGTGATGGTGTAGGGGTCCGTATCGGGCACGGTGATGAACCTCACCCTGCGAAACTGCCCCTTCTGCACGGTGAACCAGTAATCGCCCGGCGCCACGGAGACCGAGAACGAGCCGTCCGGACTGCTCAGCGTGTGGTACGGCGTGGGCGGATCCGTGCACGTCTCCGGATACGCGCCCGACGGTATCGGGGGCGGCTCCGTCAGGCCGAAGTACACGAGCGCACCCGAGATCGGCACCAGCCCGCCCGGACTGCGCACCGTCCCGTTCACGGTGATCGTGCGGCCCTCCGGGATGTCCCACTCCGTCCCGGCGTCCCCCGACCCCCAGCAGATGCATGCGTCGCCGTCGCAGTAGCCCCAGCTCTGGCCCACCGAGACGCAGTAGGCGCTGCACGCCTCCGGGGTGCAGTCGCCCGTGAAGCCGTCACGCATGTACGGATAGTCCTGGTCGCAGCCGCATCCCGCGATCGAGAAGACAACTGCAGCAGCCAGCACGGATTGGAGTGTCCTGCTTCGCATGGTGCACCCTCCTGCCCCTACGGGAAAGTGTATCCGGAGAGGGCTCACCGGGCAAGCAAACGCTGCCTCGTCATTCACGTGGTCGCTCCATGGATGTTGCACAAGTCCCTCATCCGGGCAATAAGAGGATCTCGGGATGATCGTCGCCGCCGACAACCTGACCACGACGCGACCCGCCGTCCGGCGCGCCATCGAGGAGAGGGACGAGAGGCTGCTCGCACGGCTGGTGGGGAGCCTCGTCAAGGCGGGTGCGGGATGGATCGACCTGAACCCGGGACGCGTCCCGGCCCCCGAGCGCTCCTCGACGTGGCGGTTTCTGGTGGAAACGGCGGAGAGGGCCTGCACGCTGCCGCTCGTCATCGATGCTCCGGACGCGGAGTCCATGGAGACCGCGCTCGGATTCTGCACGCGGCCCGCTGTCCTGAACTTCGCGACGGCGGAGCCGGCCAGGCTGGGGCCCGTCCTCGATCTGGCGGCCGAGCACTCGGCGGACGTCATCGCGGCCACGATCGACGCACGCGTGCCGGCGACCGCGGAGGAGCGGCTCGCCCTGGCCTCGATCATCGTCGAGGAGGCCTCCGGACGCTCCATCGACGGCGGGAGGCTCGTCCTCGACCCCATGGTCATGCCGCTGGCCATGCCCGGCGGCGAGGCGCAGGCACGGGCGGTCATCGAGTTCCTCCGCGCCCTGCCCTCCCTGTTCGACCCGAAGCCTCGCACGATCGCGGCGCTGTCCAACCTCACCACCACGTCGGCCGGCAGCGACGCGAGCGCCGCGGCCGCACCGTTTCTCGCAGCGGCCTGGGGCGCCGGCCTGGACATCGTGATGATGAACGTGCTCGATCCCGTGCTCGCGGAGACGGCAAGGCTGTGCGAGGTCTTCTCGGACGAGAGGCTCTTCGCTCCCGGCGAGTACGAGGCCTAGGCCGGAGAGGCTCGCCCCTTCATCAGGGCCCGGAAGATCCAGGGCAGGATGATGGACGTCCCGATGGCCAAGAGGACGATGGCGCCCGCCGTGCGGTCGTCGATGACCTTCACCTCGAGGCCGAGGCGCGCGATGACCACGAGGAGCGTGAGCGGCGTGCTGAGCAGGAGGCCCGCTCCGAGCGTCTCGCGAAAGCTCAGGCCGCGGAGCATGAGCGGCATCGATGCGGAGAGCTTGGTCAGGAGCGAGGCGACGAAGAACAAGCCCAGGAGAGGCAGGATGTCCAGGCGCATGACGGCCTCGAGGTTGAACCTGGTGCCCACGTGGATGAAGAAGATGGGCACGAAGAACCCGAACCCGATCGAGGTGAACTTGGTCTCGAGGATTCCCTTCTCCCTGAAGACGAAGGAGAACAGGGCGCCCGCAACGAAGGAGCCGAGGATCGCCTCGATGCCCATGAGCGAGGCCAGGGCCACGAAGATGAGCATCATGGCCATGCCCGCGCGCACCCCGATCTCGGATGGATCCCTGGTGGCGACCACGCGCGCGAAGCTCTCCGGCCGCCACCAGATGAGCGTGCGCAGGATGACGAGGACCACGTAGGCAGCGGCGAAGATGGATGCGAGCTTGGCCATCTCGATGAACAGGTGCACGCTCAGGCCGAACCTGTAGTACAGGCCAAAGGCCGTGAGCATGATGATCGTCAGGAACTCGCCGATCGAGCCCACGAAGATCATCGTCTGCCCGGCCTTCGACTTCGTCATGCCCAGGTCCGCGAGGCAGACCAGGAGGATGCCCACCGAGACCGCCCCGAACGTGAGGAACAGGTAGACGGGCAGATCGAGGACCAGCGTGATGCCCAGCGCCAAGGCGAAGATGAGCATCGCCACACCCGCCCCGGCCGCGATTCCCTTGATCCCCTCGCGCTCGATGCGGCTGAACTGGAGCTCGAGCCCCACGAGGAACATGAGGAACGCGAATCCGAACTCGGCGAGGAACGTCATGAACTCGTTCTCGTGGATGAGGCCGAGAACGTGCGGACCGATGATGATGCCGAAGATGATCTCGCCAACGGCGAACGGAATGCCGATGCGGCCCGAGAGAAGCGGGATGGCGAACGCGCCCAGGGCAATGATGAGAAGGGAGACGGCGTCCTGTGCGTGCACGGGCCGGTTTACCTCACACGGGGATGGCCATGACCGAGCAGGAGGCCTTGTGGACGAGGTTGAGGCCCACGTCCGGCCGCGTCAGGAAGGCCTTCCTGTTCCTGCGGTATGGCATGACGAGCAGATCGTACTCCCCGCTCGCCTTCAGGATCTCCCGGATCGGGTTGCCTTCCAGGACGCGCTTGTGCACCTTGACGTGGTACATGCCGGCCAGGTTCAATATCTCGTGCTCCTTCTGCTCCATCTCCTCCCTGAGCTCCGCCCCGACGACCAGCTCGGGCTGGTGGACCACGCCCAGATGCAGCTCCGCGTCGACCATGCGCACGAGATCGATGGCCATCTGGGCCGCGGCGGTGTTGAACGGCAGCTCCGCCAGGACGAGGAGCACCTTCCGGTAGGGGAAGGTCTTTCGAGCCACGAGCACGGGTGAGCTCACCAGGTCGATGATCCTCGCCGTGCGGGACCGTCCCAGGCCCAGGGAGGCCAGCAGCGATAGCTTCTCGGGAGGCAGGACGAGGATGCCGACGTCGCGGGACCGGGCCTCGTGGACCAGGCTCGGGATCGAGGACATGGCCGTGCATGAGTACTCGAACGGGATCGAGGCGGCCTCGCACTGGAGCGAGAGGCTCCTGAGCGCTGGCTCGTCCACGTTGCATGCGACGACCTCGAGCCGGTCGGCCCGCGTGGACTCGATGAGGTAGCCGACCTCCCCGAGCAGGTCATCGATCCGCCTGTCGTACAGCCCCACGATGTGAGAGCCGTGCTGCAGCGGGAACTCGGACTCCCCGGTCCGGATGAGGGTCGCGATGGAGGGCAGGATGTCGGGGTCGCCGATGATGAGCACGCGGTCGCCCTTCTGGATGACCGTGTCGCCGTGGGGGATGATGATCTGCTTGCCGCGGTAGATGGCCCCCACGATCCACCGCTTCGGCCTGAGGTCCATGAGCGGCGTGCCGACGACAGAGGAGTTTGGCAGGACCTCCACCTCCATGATCTCGCCTTCTCCCAGGCCGATGTCGGCGGCCACCTTCTGGCCCTGCGCCACGCGCGACTCGAGCACGGCCGCGCAGGCGTAGTCCTGGCTGACCACCTCGATCCCCTCCTGCTCGTAGCGCTCCCTCCAGTCCAGGGTGTACATCAGCGCCACGCGGTTCTTGATGCCGAAGAGCTCCTTGGCCAGCCGGAGCGTCTCGTAGTTCGTCTCGTCGGAGCCCGTACACGCCACGACGCCGTGTACCCCCTCCGGGTCCGTCTTCCTCAGAACGAGGGCCGACGTGGCGTCACCCTTGTGCAGGACGAGAGCCTCGCACTCGGACTCGCGGCCGGGAAGGAGCGCAAATGTGGTCTCGTCGGGATCGACGCCGATGACGTCCCAGTTCAGGACGAGTCTCCTGGCGAGCTCGGACCCGGTCTCCCCGAGCCCGGCGAGAAGTATCCTGGGCTTCATGGCTCCTCTGTATGAGATGCGCCCGCGCCCGTCAAGCCGGACCCGGGACGGATGCCCCTACAGCTTTCCCGCGAGGATGTCACGCGCCTCGAGCGTGTACTCGCCCTGCACGTCGTGCAGGAGCAGCGGGGTCTCGAGCACGAGCCCGCTCGAGCCGGCACCGGTCCTGACCTCCAGCAGGACCATGCGGGAGGGCCTCCCCGGCTTCGAGTAGACCGGCCTGAGGCGGGAGGCGAACAGCCCCCTGGCCGATGCTCCGGCAAGGAACTCGCCCATCCGCTCGGGAGGCAGGACCACGCAGAGCCTGCCCCTCGGCTCGAGGAGCGAGGATGCGGCGTCGAGGACGTCGTCGAGCGTGCAGGTCGCGTCGTGCCGGCCGCGCGCCCTGCCCTCGTCGGGAGATGTCCGGCCCTTGCCGGTCACGTGGTACGGCGGGTTCGTCACGACGAGGCCGACCTTGCCGACCTCCACGCGCCATCCGGCCTCCCGCAGGTCGCCCTCGATGACGCGGTACCGGTCGTCGAAGGCGTTCTCGCGAGCGCCCTCGCTCGAGGCGGAGGCCAGCACGGGATCGAGCTCCACGCCCACGACCCTCTGGACCCTGCCGCGGCCGAGAAGGATGAAGCCGACGACGCCGCAGCCCGAACCCAGGTCGACGCACGTCTCGCTGCGGATCGAGCTCGAGAACGCGCCGAGCAGCACGGAGTCGACGGCAAAGCGGTAGCCGCGCTCGGGCTGCAGCACGGTGAGCCGTCCGTGGAAGAGGCCGTCCCGGGTGAGGGTCATGCCGCCCGGATCAGTCCACCTGGTCGGGCCGCGTGCCGCGCAGGCTCACGGATGTCAGGGTCTCGGGGTACACGAACGCCTTCTGCCACCCGAGGCTCACGACGCCCACGCCGGCGACCTGGGCGAGGGCCGAGACGAACACGGGGCTCCCGGCGGCGCTCGCCTCCATCTCGATGGCGGCGTAGAGGCCGTCGATGTTCGTGCCGTAGTTCGTGCGCATGAGATCGGGATAGAGATGCTCCTCGACGCCGTTGAAGTAGGCGAGCGTGTTCGCCTCGGGGAACGTGCCGGCCATGGCGAAGCTCATCCTCACGTCGTTGCAGTCGTGCACCTCTCCGGCCACTGCCGCGTAGCCCGAGGCGATCCCGCTCGTGTCACCGGCGGCCACGGGGATGTTGCGCCAGTCGTCCACGCTGAGCACGCGGGACTTGTAGTAGACATGGTCCGCGATGCCGCCGTCCGCCCCGATCTCGTCGTCGAAGAACCAGATGT
>JAFDER010000211.1 GCA_019310245.1 Deltaproteobacteria bacterium | reverse complement strand
TGGGACAGCCTCGGCGAGGTCCACATGGGGCTGGGCAACCACGACGAGGCCATCCGCTGCTTCGAGAAGACCCTCGAGCTGAACCCGAGCAACAACAGCGCCCGGCAGATGCTCGCCCGCGTCCGCGCAGACTCGGAGAAGAAGTAGGGGAAGCCGGCCCGGTCGACGTCAGCCGACGAATCCCGAGCTGTCCCGCTCCAGCGCCGCGGGGACCTCGAGGATCGGAAGCAGGACGGTGAATGTCGTGCCCTCCCCCTCCCGGCTCGTCACGCGGATGTCCCCGCCGTGGCGCCTGGCTATGCCGAGAGAAACCGAGAGACCGAGGCCCGTGCCCTGACCCGTGGGCCTCGTGGTGAAGAACGGGTCGAAGATCGACTGGAGGATGTGGTCCGGGATCCCGCTCCCCGTGTCGCTCACGTGGGTCGCGAGGAAGCCCCCCTCGGCCTCGAGGTCGGCGGAGACGCCGAGGGTGCCGCCTTGCGGCATGGCGTCCACCGCGTTGAGCGCGAGGTTCACGAAGATCTGGCTGAGGTACTGACGGTCGCCGTTGACGGGGGGGAGGTTCTCGGGCAGGTCGATCTTCGCCTTGACGCGTGACAGCTTGAGCTGGTTGGCCACCAGGGCGATGGACTCCTCCACGATCTCACGGACGTCGAGCTTTCCCATCTCGATCTCGCCCTCGCGGGCGAAGTCCAGGAGGTTCCGCACGATCTTCCGTGAGCGGTCCGCTTGCTCCACGAGGTCCTTGGTCATGTCCAGCCGCTCGTCGTCGGACAGCGAGGCGTAGTCCTCCCGGAGCGCGGCGGCCGTGAGCATGATGTTGTTGATCGGGTTGTTCAGCTCGTGGGCCACCCCGGCAGTGAGCCGGCCCACGGCGCGCAGCTTGTGCGATTGAACCATCACCTGGTGGCGGCGCTCGACCTCCCCGATCATGTGGTTGAGAGCCACGACGAGGTTGGTGAACTCGTCCCGATACTTGCGGGCCGGGACGATGGGCGACAGGTCCCCCTCTCCGATGCGTTTGGTGAGCTGCATCAAGCGGTTGAGCCGCCGGATGATGTGGCGTGACAGGAAGTCGGCGCTGTAGACGGACAACACCAGGAAGCACAGAAGGAACGCCACGGTCACGCCTTTCATGACCCCGAGGAGCGTGCGCACGGTGCTCCGTTCCCGCCGAGCGAGCTCCAACGCAAAGGAGACCAGCTCCGCTCCATGGGTGCGTAGCGTGCGCTCGATCTCGGCCCTCTGCTCGACCACGTTGTCTCGCCCGGGTGCTTCGAGCTGTCGCAGCTGGAAGATCAGCTCCCGGTAGCGGCCGAGGTGCCTCTCGAGGCGTTCGAGGGACTCCATACCCACGATGGAGCCGAACTCGACCTTCGAGGACGAGAGATGACGGTGGGCGGTCTCGATGTGGCGCAGGACGTCCTCGAGGTTCGTGCCGTAGAGGAAGTAGTTCTTCTCGAACCTCCTCGCCTGGAGGGCCTCATTGTTGAGCTGGTCGGCGATCTCGATGAACTGCAGCCGCGTCTGGAGCCGCGCCAGGAGCATCCAGGTGCCGATGGTGGTCGCCGCGCTCAGGATGAAGAAGAGCAAGAAGACCAGGGCGAGTCGGGCGCGGATGCTGAACCCAGGCCGTTCGAGCAGCGCCTTGTCGACCTTCTGTGTGAGCTCCTCGACGTCGCTCGTCGACTCGGGAGCCTCCAGACCCGCGATACCCGAAAGCTCTTCGTTCTCCATCACGCGAACTCCCCGTAGTCGCCCTTCAGGAAATGGTCGACGTACTGGTCCACGGCCGTCTCGGAGCGGATCAGCATGTCGAGCTGCCGCGCGCAACCCGTCAGCTTGCCCAGCGACTCCAGGCCGGCCTCCGAGACCGGCTCCGGACAGCAACGTAGCCAGGCCGTCACGAGGTCTCCACGGCGCTCCACCGTGAACCCCAGCCTCGCGAGCACCCGCGCGAGAAACACGGCTCGCAGGTCTCTCTGAACGCGGCCGGCGCCGCCTCCCCAGAAGCGGAAGTTGACGTAGTTGCCTTCCGGGGTCTCGTTCACGACCGCATCGATCATCACGTAGTGATAGGCCATGCGACCGTTGAAGTTGAGGTAGTCGGAGGCGACGATCATGTAGGAGTCGAGCCCCAAGCTGTCGGCGTCGCCGGGGGTCTCGGCCAGGGACGAGGACACCACCGAGGCGAAGCCCATCAGGTCCACGCTCCTGCGGCCGCTCCAGACGATCCCGGGAGCCATCATCCCTCGCCACAGCGCCTGGAAGGGTCGAGAGAGCACCTCCCGCGGCTCGACCTCGGCCGGTTGCTCCTCCCGGAGCCCCACTCCACTTCCGACGTCGAGGACCCAGAGGTCGTAGGGCAGCCCTGAGGCGCGAAGACGACGCGCCTCCACCTGGCTGGCCCCGGGACGCCACTCGCCGGGCTCGAAGACGGAGGCCACGCCCCTCTCGTGGCAGAAGCGGACGATGTCATGGAGGGAGCGGCAGCCCTTCGGGCGGAACGAGGCTGCGCGGGGATCGGTCAGATCGAGTCGCAGGACCAGCTGGTGGAGGGGGCTCCTCGTCCCCGAGCGCAGCTCCCGCGCTCGGCGGCGCGTGTCCCCACCCTCCTCGGGCCAGGCCACCCCGGCGTGGACCTGTCCACGACTGGCATCGAGGGACACTCGAGTCCCGTGGACGAGGCTCGTGACCGCACCCGTCATGCCAAAGACGCTCGGGACGCCGAACTCCCGAGCCAGGGAGGCGAGGTGCCCGGCAACGCTCCCGTGCTCCGCGACGAGGCCCTCGATCTTGGGCAGCAGGTGAGCCAGCTCGGGGGACGCCTGACGGACCACCAGAATGCTGCCTTCCGGGACCTCCTCGGATCTCGACGGGCCCTCGATCGCCGCCACGACGCCCATGGCCCTCCCACCCACGATCGTGACGCCACCTCGGGCGATGCAGGGTGAGGCCGTCTTCGCCTGCGCGGCTTCGGGCCGCGGGGTTGCCGTCAAGGGTCGAGCCTGGAGCAGAACGGGTCGGCCCGATCTGTCGAGGGCCCATTCCACATCCAGGGCCTCACCGAAGATGGCCTCGGCCTCGAGCCCGAGGCGGCAAAGGGCCCGCTGCTCGTCCCGGGATGGCGACCCAGCCGCCGCGGGAGCAGCGGCAACGGGAGCCTGGACGTCCTGTCCGGCCAGAGACAGCTCTTTGCGCGAGACGACGAAGGTCTCGCCGTCGCTCACACCCCCCACGAGGTCGGGAGCCAGACCGCCTTGCGAGGTGACGAGCATGGTGTCCTCTTCGGACCGCGCGGGATCACGGGTGTAGAGGACACCTGCGCAGCGGGCGTCGACCATCGGCATGCACAGCACGGCCATCGGTGTGGCCAGCTCGAACAGACCGCAGACGAGACGGTAGCGGATCACGTGGTCCGCGAAGTTGCTCGCCAACACGCGCCGCCAGGCGGTGGGCAGATCCTCCACCTGCACGTGGAGGCAGCTCTCGAACTGCCCAGCGAAGCTGAAGGGGCCGTCCTCGCCCACGGCGCTGGATCGGACCGCCCAGGATTCCGCCCGTGGTTGCGCCTCGACGGCCTGACGCATGGCGCTGGCTACCTGGTCCGGGATCGGCGACTCGAGTATCACCTTCCGGGCTTCAGCGGCCTGCCGGCGGAGCCGGTCGACCTCCGCCGTGAGGTCGAGATCCTCCAGCAGCATCCGGAGACGGGCTCCCGTGCCGCCGTGGGCCAGAAAGCGAGCGTAGGCCGCGGTCGTGACCACGAAACCCTCCGGCACGCGCCCAGGGAGCGCCGCCGCCAGCTCGCCCAGACGCGCCGCCTTGCCGCCTACCAGGTGCTGGTCTCCCCGGCTGCAGTCGGCCAGGGGCACGATCGTCGGGTACGCGCGCTCCCGGTCGCGCTCTTCCTGAAGCACCCGGCGGACCTCGGCTTCGATCCTGGCGTGGACCTCGTAGAGCTGGGCGTGCCGGTCCCGCGCCAGGATGTTCGTCGTCTGCGCCTGGAGCAACGTCGCCTCGAGCAGCTGGAGGGTCCGTGCGCGCACCACGGGGTTGCCAGGCACGAGCAGCCTCAGGTCGAGCTGGATCTCGGCCAGTAGCTCGAGGAGCTCTCCGTTACGGTCGAGGAGATCCCGCAGCGCGTCGTGCCGCGCTCTCAGGACAGCGACCGACTCCTCTCGTGCGTCGGACATGATCCGCCGCTCCGACTCAGGGCTCGAGCGCCGCAGCGGCGCGCGTGATGACCTGCCGCAGGTCATCCGGCTTGAAGGGCTTGGCGATGAAGTCGAAAGCCCCCTTCGCCAGCGCCTCTCGCGCGACCTCCACGGTGGCGTAGCCCGTGATGACGATCACCTTGGTCCGCTCGGACCGCTCGAGCACGTGCTCGAGCACCTGGATGCCGTCCACCTCCTCCATCCGGACGTCGGTGACGACGATGTCGAACTCCCGCTCGTCGAGGCGCCGCAGTGCTGCGCGGCTGTCCTCGAAGACCTCCACAGCGTATCCGTTCTTCTCCAACGCCGCCCTCAGCCGCTTGCCCACGATGGGCTCGTCATCCAGGATGAGGATCTGCAGGCAACGCTCGTTCATGACCTCTGGCCTCCTGGTTCAAATCCCGTCTCCCCTCCGGACGCAGCCAGAATCTCGACGAGAGCGCGCCCCAGGCGACGCAGCACACGTTCCGTCTCCTCGTGGACGCGGCCGACGGCCCAGCCCGTCAGGCCGTTCCCCACGTCGAGGAGACGAAAGCCGCTCTCGCTGAGAGCCCTTCTCAGCGGCTCCGGGGGCTCGGTTCTCTGCGGCGACCGGAAGGCACAGTACACGGAGTTCGCCGGGGCGTGATCGCCGAGACGGGCGTCGATGAGAATCGCGGTTCCGGACCACTCGATGTCCACGTTCGCTGCTTCCTCGGTGAGAACGGCCAACGTCGCCGGCGCCCCGCCCCCCCGCAGGGAACGCGCTCCCCGGGTGGCGGCAAAGGGCTCGAGCAGCGCGCGGAAGGGCTCGGAGCGAACGCCGTCGAAAGCCAGCCTGGGAAACCACTGCCGCTTCCCGGGGGAGCTCGTGCCCCCTCCAACATCGACGATCCTGATGGAGCCGGGAAAACCAGACCCTTCGAGCAGGACCCCGGATCGCCCCCACCACCCGTGGCGCAGCCCCTCGAAGGACCTCAGTGCTCGCTCGTGGGCGAGACGCAGCACATCCCGCAAGCGGGGAGCCTCGTCGGTGGTGGCCGTGGCCCAGGCGACCGAGGGACTCGACGGCGGAGCCACCCAGTCGACTGCGCTGCGCAGGAGGCGGTACGCGAGCTCGGTCTGATAGGAGGTCGGCTCGACCAGGTGGTAGAGCACGAGCTCGCTCACGATCCCGCCGTAGACGATTCCCTCCTGGGCATCGATCGTCACCGGCTCACCTTCCCGCAGCCGTTCGGTGACGTCCCCGAGGCCTGTCAGGACCGGGATCCGAGCCTGGCGCGCCGCAGAGAGCCACGGCAGCTCGGAGCCACTCCTCGCCGTGAGCACGGCGGCCGCCTGGCGCAGTGTGGAGACGGGGAGCTCGGTCTGGTCTTTCGGCAGGACCAGCACGGTCGGTCCCCCCTCGCCCCGAGGGGGCGAGGGCAGACGGCAGACGCTCCCGGCGGCGACCCCGGCCACCGCGACGGAGCTCGGCTCGTCGAATATGCGGTCTCTCTTCCTCAGCGCCTCGGCGAGAGGTGGCCCAGACGGCCCCTCAGCGGAGGGAAGCACGATGTCCGCGCACTGCAGCACCGCGAACCCAGCCTCGCCCAGAGTCCACGCCAGCGCCTGCGGCCGCCCCGCAAAGCGCTCGACGGCGAAGGCGATGCGCAAGAGTGGCTCGTAGCCCCGGGGGATCGCGTCACCTGGTTGCGAATGCGCCGGGCCGTCCCGGCCTTCGGGGAACCGCTCGGCAAGATAGGTGCCCCGGTCGCTCCCGGAGAGCACCTCGAGGCGAAGGCTCAGGGGACGTTGCACGTCGCTCGTCACCAGCACGCCCCGGGCTCGAGCCTTGGGCTCGAGGAGGCAGGAAACACACAGGTG